>JAUYDO010000088.1 GCA_030691835.1 Dehalococcoidia bacterium
TCCTGAGCACTACGCTCTGCAGGCGGCGGCGGGCCACGACTATGCAGCGTTCTACCGTCGCGAGCTGGTGTGTCGGCGGCAGTTGGGTCAGCCCCCATTCAACGGGCTGGCTAGGCTGCTGTACGCTCATCCTAACGCCGGCGTCTGTCTGAAGGAAGCGGAGCGATTGGCCCGGCAGTTAGCCGCTGAAAGAGATGACCGGGGTCTGTCCGGCGTTGAGATATTGGGTCCTACGCCCGCGTTCATCGGGCGCTTGCGTGGCCGGTATCGCTACCAGCTGCTTCTGCGAGGCGACGACCCGGGCCGGCTCGTTTCCCAGTTGACTCTGCCCCGGGGCTGGGCGGTGGACATTGATCCGGTGGGGCTGGCCTAGTTTTGCAAATCTCTGCTTTGTTCCAATATAATCCTGATTCGGGAGCTTGGATTAGTGGCTGTTCTACCATTGCGAACTCTTCCTGACCCGCGATTGCGCCTGAAGGCCAAGAGGGTGAGGACTGTTGATGCCTCCATTCTGAAGCTGATTGATGACATGATCGATACCATGCACCATGTGAACGGTGTAGGACTGGCAGCGCCCCAGGTCGGCGAGAACCTAACGCTGTTCGTTATCCAGACCCCGGCGCTGGAGCTGGTCGCTGTCAACCCGGAGATTACCAAGCAGGCAGGTCAGGACTGGTACACGGAAACGTGTCTCTCTATCCCCGGACGCCGGATGACAATTAAGAGACCGAAGCTCATCAAGTTCCGTTACCAAGACCTGAACGGAATCTGGCATTCTGCCAAGTTCCATGACTTCTACGCGGCTATCGTTGCCCATGAGCTAGACCATCTCAAGGGCGTGCTGATTACCGATTACCTGGGAACGAGTGAGGCTAGATGATAATTAACCGAGTCTGGGCAATGCCGAATAAGTGGACTTTTACCATAAAGCCTATCGCTGAATTGCTTGCTCGGTATGTTGGTGATGGTAAGGGTTGGATTGACCCGTTCGCTGGCATGTCTAGCCCAGCCGAGTTCACTAATGACCTAAATCCTGAAATGCCAGCAAAGTACCACCTTGATGCTTTTGATTACGTTGATACACTCGAGGGAAACTATAAGGGCTGTCTTTTTGACCCGCCTTATTCAATTGTCCAAGTAACTCGTAGTTATGCAGATATAGGGTTAAAATCCAAACTAGGATTTTCAACTAACGGAGCAGAAGACCCCACTGGCGGATTCACAAAAGTCAGGGATAAACTCTCGAGGCGTATTATGCTAAACGGATTAGTTATCTCTTGCGGGTGGAACTCAAGCGGATTTGGTAAGTCTCGAGGGTTTAGAATTATCGAAATTTTACTTGTATGTCACGGAGCAACCCACAATGACACCATCGTAACAGTAGAGCATAAAGTAAAAGCTCATCTCTTCTAATTCCATAAAGTTCCAGTTAAGTTCCGCACTAATTCCGCACAGTTATCCTCAATCTGGAATTCAAAAACGCACTAAACAAACGCTAAATGGACCGGATTGTGCCAGCACGGGCGTATGACCCAAAAGTACCAGGCTGGCGAGCCAAAAGTTCCTCTTCAGTGACATCTCCATCTCCGAATTCCTGTCCGAAAGCCCCAGTGAGGCTATATGGATGCATCGAAGACACTACTAATAGAGTAACGCTACTGGGCTAGGGATGACTCTGGAAAGGCATTTCGGACCCCGGCTGAAAATTAGCCACCCAGAACCGATGGTTATAAAACTCACCTAACTCACCCAGAACCCGACCAGACCGACCAAAAAATAATCCGCTAGAGGTATTGACAAATCCCCAAGCGGATGTATTATATAGATAGAAGACAAAATAAGGAACGGAGGGCAAAATGAGTAACTACACTAGCATGGAATTCCCGCAATTCCTAAAGGAGTTTACAGAGGCGGCTATCCTGGCAGGGATAGCGACCGAGAACCCGTCACAGGACAACCTAAACCGGGCTCGCCAGAGTGTTGACGAGCTAAAGAGGCGGGGTGATTGCTACATTGAGGGCGAAGACAATTACAAAAGGCAGATGCCCAATATGTGGTTGCTTCACAACCAGGATAAAGTTGAACATGCCGAGACTCTCAGGCAGGCTCTTCGAGAAGTGGGTATATGTGTTCTGAAGCGAAGCCTTCAGGAACGAACTATTATCAGATAGGTTTAACCCCTGACCGGCTGCCCGGAGTAGATGGGTGAGTATTCCGGGCGGTAGGTGAGCGGTTAAGCTCAGAATAAATAAAAAGAGGAGAAAAGGAAAATGAATCACTGGACACCACAGGAAATCAGCCAATGGGCTGAAAATCTGGCAACTCAACCGAAAGGCTACGGCTGGGTCTCGCAGAGAATCGTGCGGGAAATCCTCCTGGAGGCGGCTAACCAAGCGGAACATGAGCGGGGTTTCAGCCGGGACGATGTGCGGGACATCACCGCACAAATCAATGAGATACAGGCATAAGCCGTTAAGGGGAAGTGAATAGGGTTAATAAGCTGATAGGGGGAGTCGAGGGGTTATGGATTTGACTCCCCCAGTGAGCGGGTTAGCTCATAATAAATAGAGAGGTGCAGAATGGCAACACAGAAAACCTACAACATCGGCGACATCGTTAAGTTCACGGACAAGGACGGCAAAGAGAGGGTGGCAGTGGTTTATGAGACGGGGGTATCCTCTGCCCGGGTAGAAACCTTTATCGGTGTCGGGAAGATGCGAGACCTGAACACGAAAGACTTCCAGCCGGCGACACAGGCAGACCTGGAGACCTTTATCAAGGCTGAAATCAAGAAGGTCAATCTTCTGGATGTGGTAGCACAACTGAACCCGGCGGCAATCATCGAGCGGGAGAAGGCAGAGCACCCGGGCTGGGAAGATGAGGTCAAGGACGAGGGGGATGGCGATGAGGACGACAAGGGCTAGAGCCGGAGCCGGAGCGGGGGAGGCGAAGAGCCTCCCCCTAATCTGGACACCTGACCAAATCTCAACTATGGACAACAAGATGACCACTGATGTAAAAGCCAAAAGCCTGTGCGGGATTGCTGACCTGATAGCGGCGATATTCGGCGAGGACCCTGATAAAGTCAGAAGGAATGTCGGCGCTCCGCCCAAGTATAAGACGATGTTATGTCCCGCCTGTGGCACAGCCTTTGACCCACGCCACGGTCTTAAACATCATAATCGGAAGTATGAGCTAGGTTTACTCTATTGCTCGCCGGAATGCCTGAGAGCAGCTCGAACTATAATGGTGGTGTGTGATGAGTGTGGAAAGCTATTTCCAAGGGCAACCTTCGTAGTAGTTAAAGAAGCAAAACAACACCCAGGCAAGATGTTTTTCTGTACGAGAAAATGTTTCGGCAGGTATGCGGGTAAGCACTATGGTTGGAGAATACATCCTGAAAATATGGGTAGGCACAAGAAGTACGACAAGGATATGGTCTGGCAGAAACATCTGGCGACCGGCTATGGCGGTCAGAGACTTTCACGGATAATCAACGTGCCGGCTCCAGTAATCGATATGATTATATTCAGAATGAGGGCGATGGGTAAGGTAGATGTACCCACTGCATCCTGGACGAAAGCCAAATCTAAAACTAGCGGAGGTCAACATGAGCAAAGAGCATAGACATCGACACATTACAAAAATTACGCCATTCTATGAGAGGGAACCCTGGGCACCGGAGCCGACTCCCAGCGAGTCGGCGGTCAATGAATACCGGCTACGATTTTGTGAACAATGCGGGCGCTGGTATTCAGACCTGGGGCTTACCATCAGGACGGCACCGCCGACCAGGGCATAGAGGGAGGTTAAGATGGCAACTAAAGGTATCAGAGTTGATATGGAAATCTGGGGAATGTTACATCCGGGTGGTAGCGAAAACAGAACTCCTAACGTAATCTTACGCGAGAAGTTGGGCTTACCGCCCCGGAAAGCTTCCGTTCATCAACCCCGTAAGAAGCTGTCGAAATTCAGGCGGATTGTTGACATACTGTGGGTGAAGTAATGTAGCGCTATTATCGGATAGTTTTTCCAGTCTTGACTTTCGTCTGGTACTGGATGGTGAGGATAGCGACCTTTAATTCCGATTATGGTAACTACCTCTATCAAGGTTTTTGTAAAAATGTCTACCTGATTTATCAGGGGAAAACTAATAAGGAGGAAATTGTAATGTCTGGCGAGTTTATTTTGGGAGCCAAAGTTATTATTAACGAGTGCCACTCAATGCCGGATATTGTCGGGAAGACTGGGCAGATAGTAGCACTACTTCTGGTGGAGGAGGCTAATCCCTATCCGCTAATTGTCCGTCTCGATGAGCCGATAATGATTTCCCAGAATCTTCCATTCGGGGGCGCGGTTATCTCCCAGCCGTGGCGCGGTCCGCATTACTGCCGTCCGGAGGAGCTGACCCTTATGGGGGAGAAAACCAACATCCCGGACGCATTCAGCAAGGCTTTCGAGGATAAGCCGAAGGACGGGAAAGATGCAGGTAACTAAATATGCTCTTGCCGACGGTCAGATTTTGGTAGTCTTATCAAACAAAATGAACAACAAGGTACATTTCTTAATAAAGAAATCAGAGCAAGGGGAATTCAACCCGGTAAGCGCACAATTTGAGTCGGCTATTTTTAATAATGCGAGGGGCGAGGTGAGGGAGTTCTAATGCTTGATTACTTTGAACCTCCAGTAAGGCGCGTGTTTCCGAAAGGCTGGCGGGAGTGTTCTCACTGGCGGGAGCCCGTCTGCATCGGGAGATATGTTGTTACCTGCTCTTCGTTGTTTGCCGGAGCAAGAGCTAAAACTGATGGCTTATTACCGCCACCTGACTACGGTATCTACCTGGCAGGGCAATGGCGAGAAAAGCTCGGGGACATCTGGACTAACGGCGCTACCATCCGTAGTGTTGCCAGAGAGCGTCCCTACCCAGCGCTGGTAATTGACTGGATGGATATGGCGGGAATGACACCGGATAAATTAAACCAGCTCGTGGAAATCTGCCGGAACAAAATGCGCCAGGGGAAAAGTATCGACATCGGGTGCTTGCAGGGACATGGGAGGTCAGGAACTTTGCTGGCGTGCCTCTTAGCCCGCGTAGAGCACCTATCTGCGGCAAGGGCGGTAGAAGAGGTCCACTGGCGCTATTGCCAGCACGCGGTTGAAACACAGAGCCAGCAAAAGGCGGTTGAGGAATATGTCAGGCAGTACGGAATACGAAGGAGGTGAAGGTTATCGATTAACAGCCAGCCAGCATTGGAATAGCTACAAAATATTAAAAAGAAGAGGAAAAATTAAAATGCCAGTCACGCAGAAAATTGAAATCAATGCACCTAATTTCCAGAGAGCGGTCTTCGGGATCCGCGGGTCGAGTTACCTAGTCATCAACAACTTCGCGCAGAAGGCGAAACAGCTGATTAAAGAACAGCAGGAGAAAGGTTCCACAGCTAAAAGAGGAGTGAGAGTCGCCAAAGACTTCCAGGCTGATTATGAAGCAGCCAAACACGTCTCAACCGAAGGGTGGTGCGGTATTCCTGCGCCGGCTTTCAGGGATGCCATGATAAGTGCTTGCCGGATAGTAGGTTTTCCGATGACACAGGGAAAACTGGGGGTCTTCGTCATAGCGGACGGTTTCGAGGTGGACACCGGTAAACCCTTGGTCAAAATAACTAAAGGCGAGCCGCAGTATTTTGAAGCTGAAGTTAGGCTCCCGACCGGTGTATGTGACTTGAGAGCTCGTCCGCGGTGGGCACCGGGCTGGGAAGCTCAGGTTACCATTGAGTTCGATGCCGATATGATGTCTCTTAAAGACATCACCAATCTGATGATGCGTGTCGGTAAGCAGGTCGGACTTTGCGAGGGCAGGAATGACAGCAAGAAATCCTGCGGTCAAGGTTGGGGAGCATTCGAGCTGGTCGGAGAACCAGCCAAAGAGAAAGAAAAAAAACCAAAGGTGTTTAAGATTCCAAAGGCTTCTTAATTAGACCTGTATAAAGTTAAAAACAAGGGAGGAATAAATCAAATGGTCGTAGCCACTAAGAGGAATCCCAAAGTTGTCCCGGTCATCAAGAAAAAGGAATTTGTCCTGGAGCCGACGCGTCAGGAAATCCTTCTACCAGAAATGGAGCGTATAAGAAACGAATACGGTGGTGCGCTCCGGGCGCAGGATGTGGTCGCTGATGCGGAGAGCGAAAACTCTCCGCTCCACCGGTATTTCACATGGGACGATACTGAAGCTGCCTATCAGCATCGTTTATGGCAAGCCCGCCAACTCATTAGTGCTGTCGTGGTAATGCTCCCTTATGCCAAGCGGTCCATTACCGCCTACGTGAGTCTCCGGGATGACCGCCGGGTTGGGATATACCGCCCAATCGTGGAAGTTATGTCCAACGCAGATATGCGTAATCAATTTCTGGCTGAAGCCCTGGATGACCTTCGTACCTGGGAACGAAAGTACAACCGGCTGGTCGAACTGGTTCCTATCTTCGAGGCTATCAAAAACATCCGAGGGAAAAACCGCAAGAAGAAATAGTCACGGCAGGTATGGCACTGTGAGGTCCGGTTTGGAGATTTGCGGTACGGTACTGTCCGGGATGGTGGCGCAAGCTGCTTTTAGGTAAGGCAGGTAAGGTGGAGTGGGGTCTGGTACGGTTTTGTTGGGTTGTGTCCGGTATTGTTGGGTCGGGTGTTGCAGGGTATAGCTTGGTACGTTCCGATAAGGCAAGGCAGGTGAGGAGAGTTGTAGTCTGGTACGGCGCTGTTGGGTTGTGTGTAGTGCGGTAAGGTAAGGCAGGTGCGTTGTGGAAAAGTACAGTGGGGGTTGGTATGCTATCGTCGGGCAATGTCCGGTCTGGTGAGGTATGGTAAGGCAAGGCAGGTACGGTGCGACGGGGTATAGTTGGGTCGTGTCCGGTTCGGACGGGTATGGTTATGCAAGGTATGGTGAGATAAGGCAGGTCTGGTCAGGTGATGTGAGGTTTGGTAGCGACGGGCTTGGTATCGACGGGAGAGGTATGGTGCGGCTAGGCAGGTCAGGTTGGGTATGATAAGGCTGGGTGGCGTAGGGTATGCTAGCGTTTGGATGGATGGGTTCGGTAAGGCAGGTGTGGTGTGATGAGGTAAGGTAAGGTGTAGTGCGGGAGGTATGGTATGGTGAGGCGCTGTCAAGTAAGGTAGTGTACGGCAAGGCAGGCAAGGTGGGGTGTGGTAGGGTATGATATGGCAGAGTCTTGCCTGGTGAGGTGAGTTAAGGCAGGTAGGGAGGTCTTTCTTGAACAACCAAGTCTCCGATAGCATCTGGTTGAGCCCGGACAGAGAAAAATGGGAAAAAGAA
>JAUYDO010000214.1 GCA_030691835.1 Dehalococcoidia bacterium
CCTGCTCTACGCCACAGGTATCGGTGCCGCATATCTGATTGCGGTTATCAACACCTTCTGGCCCGATGCCGGGTTCGGCGGCAGGGAAGCTACATTCTACGAAGCCGCCGCATTATTGACCGCCTTCATCATCCTGGGCAGATACCTGGAGGCGATAACCAGGGGACGCACCTCCGAGGCAATCCGCCGGCTGATGAAGCTCCAGCCCAAGCGAGCCAGAGTGCTGAAAGATGGTCAGGAAGTGGAGATTCCCGCCGAGGAAGTGCAGATAGACGACATTATGCTGGTGCGCCCCGGCGAGTCCATCCCTGTGGATGGCCTGGTGGTGGAAGGCTACTCCTCGGTAGACCAGTCCATGCTCACCGGTGAAAGCATTCCGGTAGAGAAGCAGACAGGCGACGAGGTAATCGGCGGCACCCTTAATAAGACCGGCGCCTTTAAATTCAAGGCGACCCGCGTGGGCAAGGACACGGCGTTAGCCCAGATTATCAAGCTGGTTGAAGATGCACAGACTACCAAAGCGCCTATCCAGAAGCTGGCTGATAAAGTAGCCGGACACTTTATTCTGGGGGTACACGGTCTCGCCCTGGCAGTATTTCTTTTCTGGTTCTTCGCGGGCTACGGCTTATGGTTCGTACCCGAGAGCCGGCTAATACTTACGCCTTATCTCCTTGCCGGCATGGGCGTCTTCGGCTTTGCCCTGCTCACCTCGGTCACGGTGCTGATTATCTCGTGCCCGTGCGCGGTGGGGCTGGCTACGCCCAGCGCCATTATGGCGGGCAGCGGCAAGGGTGCCGAGCACGGCATCCTGTTCAAGGGCGCCGACGCCATGGAGGCTACCGCCCGTCTACAGGTTGTCATATTTGACAAGACCGGAACGCTGACCAAAGGCGAGCCTTCGGTGACCGACGTGCTTGCCACGGAGCAGTTCACTAAGGACGAGGTACTGCATCTGGCGGCGGTTGCGGAGAAGAACTCCGAGCACCCGCTTGGTGAGGCGATAGTGCGTGGAGCGCGGGAGCGCGGGCTTTTCCTTGAGGACGCATCCAGCTTTATTGCTATACCCGGTCATGGTATAGAGGCTAAACTAAACGGTCGCAGTATACTGCTGGGGAACCGCAAGCTCATGGCGGAGCGCCAGGTTGTCCTCGACGGTTTGACCTCCGCGGCGGAGCGTCTGGAGAACGAGGGCAAGACCGCCATGTTCGTCGCCGTGAACGGCAGACCCGCCGGCATAGTGGCAGTGGCTGATACCCTGAAGGAGACATCTGCCCTGGCGGTCAAGGAACTGCACCGCATGGGTATCCAGGTGGCTATGATTACCGGCGACAACCGCCGTACCGCTGAAGCCATCGCCCGTCAGGTGGGCATCGACCGCGTGCTGGCTGAGGTGCTCCCGGAGGACAAGGCTAATGAGGTAAAGAAGCTTCAGGCTGAAGGCCACAAAGTAGCCATGGTCGGAGACGGCATTAACGACGCCCCCGCCCTGGCTCAGGCTGACGTCGGCATCGCTATCGGCTCCGGCACCGATGTAGCCAAGGAGACGGGACACGTCATTCTTATTAAAGACGACCTTCTGGATGTGGTCGCGGCGCTACAGATAAGCCGGCAGACTCTGCGCCTGATAAAGCAGAACCTTTTCTGGGCTTTCGGCTACAACACTCTGTCCATCCCCATCGGTGCCGGCGTGCTATATCCCTTCTTCGCCCAGATGGTCAGCCCGGAGCTGGCGGCGCTACTCATGGCTACCAGCTCACTATCGGTGACGCTGAACACCATGAGGATGCGGGGCTACGTGCCGCCGGTAAGGCGCAAATCGGGAGGACTTAAATGAATACTAAGAGCGTGGGTTTTGTCAGCGCTTTGATATACACTAGCATATCCGTGGTGGCGGCACTTATCTTCTTCGGTATCACCCTGGCCGGGGATTACACGTGGGTGGCGCGGCTCGGCGGCACCGCCTGGGTATTTTTGCTGTGTATGATTATCCTCATGCCGCTGGTCACCTCGTCCATTAAGAGAAGATACCGGGAATAGGGCGTGGGAGAGGAGGGGAAAGATGATGAGACTTAAGGCGTGCCCCAGGTGCAGGGGCGATGTGAGAATTGAGAGCGACCTGCATGGCTGGTACGAGACGTGCCTGCAGTGCGGCTTTCAGCGAGATTTGCCTAACATGGCAAAATCACAGTTCGCGCCATCCGAAGCCAAAAAGAGGGTACAGGGATGAGGATGCGCAGTGCGTGGCTGGTCGTTTCAATACTGGGGAATTAATATGAAGCGGATTGTGTTGGTTGGGGTCGCTGCCGGTTTGCTCCTGCTCGCCTTCTACGCGGGCATTCTAATTCTGCTACAGGGCGTAGAGCATGCCATTGACCAATCGGCGAGGCTGTGGTACTGGCTCCTGGCTCTGGCGGTCGGCTTCGGCGTTCAGGCTGGCTTGTTCTCATTCATAAGGCATAGCTTGAAACAGCGCCGTGAAGCTACCGCAAGCGTGGCTACATCCGGCGGTGTTTCCGCAGGCTCGATGGCGGCGTGCTGTGCCCACCATCTGAGCGATGTCCTGCCATTACTGGGACTATCCGGACTGGCGGCTTTCCTGACGGAGTACCAGCTCCTCTTTATAGTAATTGGTGTCATTTCCAATGTTGTGGGCATAGCCATCATGCTGGAGACCATCCAGCGACATCAGCTTTGCCCGGTGCTGTCAAAATTGCGCGTTAATCTGGGGTTGGTAAAGAAAGCGACCATGATTGCGGCGGGGTTAGCTACCGTGATTCTGGTGCTGGTCATAATTTGAAGCTGAGGGGTGAAAGAGAATGTGCCATCTGGTTGTCCTGATTCCGTTAGCGGGCATACCTTTATTCTGGCTGTTACCCCTGGGATACGCCCTGCCCATCAACGTGGTGCTGTGGCTGGTAACGGGTGTGCTGGGTTACAAGGTGGTGAGCGCCATGAGGATGCCGACGCAGGACGGTTTCAAGAGCCTCATCGGGGGCGAAGCCATGGTAGTGTCCACGGTGAGTCCCAGCCGCCAGTACCTGGTTAAAGTCGACGGCGAGCTCTGGACCGCCCGGTGCGCCGAAGCATTACAGCCCGGCGATACAGTAAGAGTAACGGATTCTGAAGGAATAAAGCTGGTAGTGAGACGTAAAAGTGAGGATGTTGAGGTGAAAGGAAATGAACGGCATTGTCATTAATATAGACCCGGTTGCGCTGCGCATAGCGCACTTCGAGCTGAGGTGGTACAGCATCTTCGTGGTGCTGGCGATAGTCGCCGCAGTGCTGATAACTCTCCGTGAAAGCAAGCGGAAGGGCATCCCCACCGAGGAAATCATTTCTCTGGTCCCCTGGGTCCTAATCGGAGGGATAGTGGGAGCCAGGTTGTTCCACGTGATTGACCGCTGGGACTTTTACGCGGGTCACCTGCTTCATATATTCTCGCTTCAGCAGGGCGGACTGGCTATCTGGGGTGCTCTGGCTGGGGGAGGAATTGCCGTGGTCGTCTATGCATTGGTGAAACGCATATCATTCGGACGCCTTGCTGACGCCATAACCCCCGGGCTTCTTGTGGCGCAGATGATAGGCAGGTTAGCCTGCACAGTCAATGGGGACGCCTACGGCGGTGTAACCAGCCTGCCCTGGGGTTTCATTTACATCCACCCCGGAGCCATGATACCGGATAACCTGCGCGGCGTGCCCACTCATCCTTACCCGGTTTATGAGATGCTGTGGAACGGTCTGATACTGCTGTACGTGATGAAACACCGGAGCTTCTTCAGCAAAGACGGACTTCTCTTCCTAACTTACATAGCCTATTACGGGCTGGGGCGCTTATTGCTGACCTTCGTGCGGCAGGAAAAAATCTGGTTCTGGGGGTTGCAGGAGGCGCAGGTGGTGGCGATAGCCCTGATAGTAGCCTCCGTAGCGCTGTTCATCTTTCTGTCACGGAGGTCCGGACGTAAGGCGACTTCGGAGGGTACAGCCTGAGTCCCGATTAGGGAAGGAGGTGGTCAGGTAGAGGATACTTAACCCGGACAAGCCGGAACTAAAAAAGGACGCGACAGGCACGGAGGCCTGTTGTACCGACGGTAGGACAGGCGTCCCTGCCTGTCCGCAAGCCAGTTTTTTCCAATTTGCGCAAGATTTTATTGTTAAGGGACTATATAAGTCATAAACTGAACGAACAGAAGGTTTGAGAGATATGGAGGTTAAATGAAGAAAATACTTATTATCGGTCTGAGCGCGGTAGCCGTAATCTTGCTATCGGTGTTCCTCATCGTGCCCATATTCGCCCAGGACAAAAACCCGCCGGCGGACGTTTGGCAGGATATGTACCAGGCTTGTCAGGAGGGTGACTGGCAGGCAATGAATGATACCATGCAGGAGACGCATGGAGACAATGGCTGGAACTGCCACGACACCAATACACCTCCCGTCCAGGGACAGGGTAATGCAAGCCAGGGTGGAGGCGGCATGATGGGCGGCTGGGGAAATTACCCAGGCGGCACGGCTAACGGCGGCTGGCGCGGTCACATGAGCGGCGGAATGATGGGCGGCGACTGGAGTGGTAGCAGTGGCGGAATGATGGGCGGCGGCTCAATTGGTCGCGGTGGCGGTATGATGAGCTGGTAGCCGTGATAAAATAAAATTGTGAGACGCCAATAGCTTCATTAAGGAGGTAATATCATGGCTAAGGACCCGGTTTGCAACATGGAAGTGGACGAAAAGAAGGCGGCGGCAACCTCCACCTATAAGGGCAAGACCTACTACTTCTGCGCGGTTGCCTGCAAGAAAGCCTTTGATGCCAACCCGGGAAAGTACCTGGCGCTCAAGCGCTAGAACAGTTTGAATTCAGATTACTAAATGAGCAACGGAGTTCCGTTGCTCATTTTTTGTTTCGCGTTGTTCTACCTGGCGCATGGTTGCTCTATTGTGTGTGATTAATCCGGAGAGACGTTCGTGCGGTTAATAGCACACGTAGTAACCGCGACGGGGAACATCGGTGGCACCAAAGGGACACTGCGCTCACGCCTGATTCGCTGGGCTCTCAACCTGTAGTGCGAGGTTCGTAGGAAGGGCACTGCGGGTCCGGACCCAGGTAGTCCTCTTCACCGATGGAGCGGGCGAAAGCCAGCGCCACGGCGCGACAGCCACGGCAGACCGCCCAGTAGCGGCAGGACTGACACCCACCGTGATAGCTCTGGCGGTTACGCAGTTGCTGTAGCACCGGTGACTCTATCCACAGCTCCCGGAATGACACATCTCGGATGTTACCTATCGATAGGTCCATGCGGCGGCAGGGCATTATACTGCCGTCGGCGGTGACGGTCACGCCGAATACGCCGGCGGCACAGCCTCCCACCGGGAAATCGACGTCCGGAATCTCCTCCTTTAGCCGGGCAACTGTCATCAAAGGGTCTCTGGAAATTACAGATACTTTTGAATCTGTGAACTCTGATAGATTGTTGTAGATACGGGCTAGCTCGACCGGAGTAAGTATCTGGCTACCCAGTTCCTCTCCCCTGCCGCAGGGCACTAGGCGCGAGAAACTGACCGCGCTGAGCCCCATCTCCTTCGCCAGATTGACCAGCCCCTCAATCTGCTCTGCATTCAGTTTAGATAAAGTCAGATTGACATTGGCGTCAACCCCTTCAGCGAGAAGGTTCTCAATACCCCTCAGTGCCCGTTTGAAAGAGCCTTTGCCCCGGATGCTGTCGTGCACCGCCTCCAGCCCGTCGAGGCTTACCTGCACGTCCTGCACCCCCGCATCTCTTATCCGCCTGGCTACCTCCGGCTTTATGAGAGTGCCGTTGCTCATGAGCGATATGGAGAAACCCTGGCTTCGGACATAGTCCAGGATGTCAAAGAGGTCAGTGCGTAAAACCGGCTCGCCGCCGGTAAAATGAAAGCTGGGTGACATCTCCACCGCATACGACGCCGCCCAGCCTTCGGTTGCGTTCTTGATATTGTCTACACCCTGACGGATTTCACTTAAATCCAAGTCCTCCGGTGCCACCTGCTGATAACAATGACGGCACCTGAGATTGCATCTCTCCGTGAGATGCCACTGTACGAAGAAATTGTATGGAGTCCCCTCCATCAGAATTGCCTGCTGCCTAACTGGCAGTTTACTTGCCTTTTCAGCTCTTTCATGCCAGGCAGCTCTTGGTGAGCCTCTTGCTCCGGTCCAGGGCGGCTCTAAGTTCCAGGAAGAACTTTGCCTCCCTCTCCCGTGTCGAACTAGCCATAGCCTATACCTCCTTTCCGCGGTGGTATATACTTATATTCTACCTCGCTTTTTCTATTATGATGGGTTTCACCGGTGAATCGCACAGCTTCCGCCTCAGCGCTTTCAGGTTTATCACATCCTCGCCGTTGTATTCCAACAACAGTGAAAGCGAGTCCTTATCGGCATTATTGACATACCGAAACCACAGCACCACGGCGTCCCAGCCGGTTATGCCCTTAAGCTTTCTCGGGATGCATAGCTGTACCTCTACCGCTTTGAACCCTCCCTTTAAATTATATTTCCAGCAGTCATACATCAGGTCGTGGTGCTGGAAGTCCCGGGTCAGGTCTATGCCCAGCGAAGCCTGAATGAAAGGCAGGTCGAAGCGACTGCCATTATAGGTGTATATGGTGTGCACGTTCTTCAGGGCTTCGAGCAGGTTGCCCTTAGTAACCTCCCTGCCAACCAGCTGGACCAGCCTCCCGTCATCCAGGTATATGCCAATTACCGTAATATAACCGTAATCCCATGACAAGCCCGTAGTCTCGATGTCCAGATACGCATCAAACATCACTCTTTCCCTTCATATTTCAATTTTACCACCGGCATCAGGTCTTATTACTTTATCACCAAAATGCTCTACGTAAAAGTCTGGCTTCTCGCTGTGCACGGGAATGATTAGCTCCGGGTTTATCTCCCGAACGATGCGGAGCAGGTCAGGCGCGGAGGCGTGCCCGGAAGCATGAAGCCCCTTTTCGCCCTCCGGTATCTCCCATTCACCGTCAGGCATCTCTACCGGCACCCCGAAAGGCTTAATGCCGAAGTGCTCCAGCCATTTGTGCAACCTGCGGAAATCAATCTCCTGCTCCTCGTCATGAGGCTCGCTGGAGCTGAAAACGTAAAGACTGCCCGGTGCCGGCTTGATGCTGGGCAATTCATTAATGTCGAAGAAGCTGAAGCAAAGGATAAACTGGTCCTGCGCCGAGCGTACATCCTCAGCCAGAACTGTTTTACCAGAATAATCCTGGTATATATTTTTCAGCCATCCATCAGGATACCTATCAGAAGTGGTCTTATGGTATACGAAAATATTTTTATCGAGTGCAATATCAGGAACAACCGAGTTCAGGAGGCGCAGTGTCTTAAGCAAATAAGCGTCTTTGGGCAGTATCGCCAGCTTTCTGCCCGTCTCCCGGGCAATTTGCAGGAAGGTGAGCAGGCGGTCAATGTCCCGGGCAGAGAAATCGGCAATTACCAGACTATGGCAGCCTGAGATTGCCTTCAGAGCGTTCTCATATACCTCTTTCTCAGAGATATTCTTGTCACGAGTGACGTTGGTGCCCTCGATTATGAGCACCCTGGGGTGTAGTCTGGCGGCTTCCTGAATGAACTGCTCCGTGGATTGAGCACGTTTCCCGTGCAGACGCAGGTCCCCGCTGTATATGAGCCATCCGGAGCCGGTCTCAACGCCCCAGGCACAGGCACCGGGTATTGAATGGTCAACCCGGAAACAGCGCAAATTAAAGCGACAATTGCTATGAGCAAGCAATGAGCTTGAACTCAGAGGTGTATGCTTCGGTACGCTGGTCCAGAACTGATTCGCTTCCATACTCAAGCATTTTGGGTCGATATCGGCAACGCAGAATTGCCTTTGCTGGTATTTTTGCTGACTCCCTTTCTCCGTGAGGCAAACGTTCTGCTTCAATCCGCTCGGACATTCATAGACGCGCGGGCTAAAGTAGCAGACCTGCTGGTCGAACTCAGCTTTTCCGGAGTCCAGCATGGTTTTAGTGATGAAGGCGGTTACCGCGGTAGAGTAGACCGGTATATCGCTCTTCAAGAGGGAGATGTGCCCCGCGTGGTCGAGGTGGGCGTGAGACAGCAACACTCCATCTATTTGCTCAATCCGGCAGTAGAGAGGGTCGCCCCGGAGCTGCTCCCAGAGTCCGGGAGTGGCGAGGTCATCGCGGTAAAGCCCTTCCAGCGGCGGAATCAAGCCCATGGTCAGCAGGTCAAGCAGTCCGGCGCCGCTGCGGGGTTTAAGGTATTCCTCGTAGAACTCCTTACTCTTCTTAAAGGGAAAGCCAAAGTCCAGAAGAAGTCGCCGTTCACCGTCTTCCAGGAGGATTTTGTTGCCGCCGATTTCACCAACGCCGCCGTAGAAGCTAAGCCTCGCCATCACCCGTCCCAGTGGAGTATTTAACCTTTAGTCTAGCGCAACGGGAGGAAAGTAGCAAGGAGTCAGGCGGTAAGGTTCTACAATATTAAGTGTGAAACAGGGGATTAATTGAAAAGCACCCGCTGACCTCTGTAGCCT
>JAUYDO010000041.1 GCA_030691835.1 Dehalococcoidia bacterium
CTATCAGCATCGGCACAACCTTAAACAGGTCGCCTACAATACCATAAGTAGCCATTTCAAAGATGGGAGCGTTGGGGTCATCATTAATTGCGACGATAATTTCTGACGTTTGCATTCCGGCAAGATGTTGCACCGCCCCGGAGATACCGCAGGCAATATAGAGCTTGGAACAGACCGTTTTCCCCGTCTGCCCCACCTGATGACAATATGGAATCCAACCTTCATCAACAGGTGGGCGGGATGAGCCCAGAGCCGCTCCCATAACGCGCGCCAGCTCCTGCAGGAGCTTAAAGTTTTCCGGTTTCCCCAGCCCCCGCCCCCCGGAGACAATAATGTCCGCCTCATCGAGCTTAACGGCATCATTAATATCCTTTATGAAGTTAAGCAGTTTCGTCCTTGATGTTACGCGCTCCTTGTCGAAGTCGACCTTAATTATCTGCCCTTGCCTTTTATTATCCTGCGCGCCCCTCTTAAACACCCCCGGACGCACGGTCGCCATCTGCGGGCGCTTTGACTCACAAATGATAGTTGCCATGATATTGCCGCCAAAGGTGGGGCGCGTCTGTAGCAGTAGCCCCGTCTTGCCATCAATTTCCAGACCGGTGCAATCGGCGGTAAGCCCTGTTTTCAAGACAGCCGCCACCCTGGGAATGAACGCCCGCCCCAGCGACGTAGCGCCAGCGAGCAGTATCTCCGGCTTGTATTTCTGAATCAGCTCAACAAGCTGGCTGGTATATATGTCTTCTGAATTAGCGGCAAAGTCAGGACTATCTACCACGTATACCTTATCTGCGCCACAGGCAATCAACCGGTCGATTTCCCTGACTCCGTGACCAAGACATACCGCGCTCAGCTCGGTCCCGCGGCTATCTGCCAGCTCTCTTCCCCTGGCTAATAGCTCGTAGGCAACGTTTTTTAGCCGACCGTCCCGGTGCTCCGCGAATACCCATACTCCGCCGTGGCTATCGCTCCGTGCTTCCGTTTTGGGGACGGCTTCGATAATTATCGCCTCAGAAGCACACGCATCTTTACAGGCACCACAGAGTGTACAGCCGTCTTTCAGCCTGACTTTATCATCCACAATTTCCAGCAGACCGAAAGGACAGGCAGGCACGCAGTTGGCACAGCCGCTACACTTATTCAAATCAATATTAATACTCATACTTAACCAATCTAAGCCAGTCCGGCAGATTTCAGCTTAGCCAGCAAGCTGTCTACCTGGCTCTCCAGCTCTCCCTGGAAAATCTCAGCCCGCGCGGTCCTTTGCGGGAAAAATATCTTGACCACTCTGGTAGAAGAGCCGGCTAACCCGACTCCGCCCGGGTCAACACCCAGCTCCCGGGCATTCCAGACCGGAATGACGGCTTTTTTGGACCTGGCAATGCCACGGAGAGAGGGCAGACGCGGCACATTAATCTCTTTTGTCACCGTAATTACTGCGGGCAGGGGAGTCTCGATAACCTCATACCCATCATCGGTCATGCGCTTGACTCGCGCCTGCTTCTCAGATACCTCTTCTATCTGGCAGACATAGGCGACAAAGGGTATTCCCAGCATTTCGGCAAGCTCCGGACCCACCTGCCCGGTGTCTCCGTCCAGCGTCTGCCTGCCGCAGATTACCAAGTCGTATTGCCCCATTTTTTTGATTGCCATGGCTAAGGTGAAGGCTGTAGCCCAGGTGTCGGCACCGGCAAAGGCGGCATCGCTCAGTAAAATTGACTCGTCCGCCCCCAGCGAAATCGCTTCTCTCAGCATCTCTTCAGCCTGTGGCGGTCCCATACTGAGCACCTTCACCGTGCCGCCGTACCGCTCCTTTATGCGGACCCCTTCTTCCAGCGCATAGGTATCAAACGGGTTGATTATGTTCTTGATTCCCTGCCTTATAAGAGTGTTGGTCTGGGGGTTTATTTTGACATCAGTAGTGCCGGGGACCTGCTTCATGCAGACGACTATGTTCATTCAGTTCTTGCCTTTCTCTTTCTGAGCTCAATGGCAATGGCGTTTCGCAAGACCTGGTTGGAACCCTCGTATATCTGGGTTATTTTGGCGTCCCTCATCAGCTTCTCAAGAGGATAATCCCTCATGTAGCCGGCGCCGCCGCAGACCTGCACGGCATCGGTGGTCACCTTCATGGCGGTGTCCGAGGCAAACACCTTTGCCATAGCCGATTCCTCGGTAAAGCCTTTTGCCCCGCTATCGATTGTTTTTGCCACGCTGTAGACCAGCGCTCTAGCCGCTTCAACATGAATCGCCATGTCAGCCAGTATATCCTGGACTACGGGAAGGGAGATAAGAGGCTGACCGAACTGGACACGCTGGCGGGTATAGTCCACCGCCGCTTCCAGCGCTCCCTGGGCTATCCCCACCGCCTGAGCCGCTATTCCGGGGCGAGTGCGGTCTAACAGCTTCATGGTCATGATAAACCCCATGCCGGGCTTACCAATCACATTTTCCTCGGGTACCAGGCAGTTACGGAAAACAAGCTCCCTAGTTGAAGAGGCGCGGATACCCATCTTTTTTTCTTTCTTACCGAAGGTAAAACCCGGGGTGTCCTTCTCCACCAGGAAAGCAGTGGCGCCGCGGGCGCCTTTACTCTTATCGGTCAGTGCAATAACGGTATATATCTCGGCATCGCCGCCGTTAGTAATAAACTGTTTCGTGCCGTTGAGTACATATCCACCTTCGGCTTTTTCCGCAGTCGTCCTTATGGCGCTGGCATCGCTACCTGCGGTCGCCTCGGTCAGAGCAAAGGCGGTAAGTTTCTTTCCCGCAGCAATAACCGGAAGGTACTTCTGTTTCTGTGCCTCAGAGCCGTATTCCATCAGGGTAAGGCACCCCAGCGCTGTAGCCGCATAGCTTATCGCAACGCCACTGCACACCCGGCTCAGCTCTTCCATGACCAGACACAGCTCCAGGCTACCACCACCTAAACCTTCATATTCCTCCGGGATAAAGACGCGAAATAAATCGGCGTCAGCCAGGTCTTTCATTATCGCCCAGGGAAACTCCTCCTTCTCATCAAGCTCCGCTCTTACCGGGAGAATTCTCTCCTCGGCAATTCGCCTTGCCAGGCTCTTTATCGTCTTTTGTTCCTCAGTTAAGAAGTACTCCAAAGCTAACTTCTCCTTCCACAAATATGATGACAATAATCTGACTTTGACCAGTGGTTGAGGGGGACCAGGGCAATCCGAATGGAAGAATCACTGCCGATTAAGTACGTCCAACCTCCCAACAGTCTCCAGATGTTATGAATAAAGTTTTCTATTATTTTATCAGTTCCTGTCCCTTTTAGCTATTTCGCTTCATACTTGACAACCAGCCGATGCAGGTCCAAGCATTGCTGATAAGAGCACGGGGTCAGCTCTCTTCCCAGCCTGGTAATCCTCTTCTGGCGATGCCAACTCCTCGCTTCTTCACAGGTCTCAAAATACTAAAATGTTACTGGAGCCGAAAAAACATTCATTCT
>JAUYDO010000042.1 GCA_030691835.1 Dehalococcoidia bacterium
CTTGCCGGTGACTACACCGATTAGGCTGATGTCAGCTACCAGCTTTTCAAGCGTTTCCGGGAACACCCCCAAGACAGGTATACCCAATCTCTCCAGTGCCGGAATCACCATTTCCTTGTGAATCTGGGTAGCCAGCACCAGGTCCGGCTGAACCGAGACCACCCGCTCCATATCAACTTTACTGAAATCAGCTACCTTCGGCTTGGCTTTAGCCGCCTCCGGGTAGTCGCAGAAGGTAGTTACACCAACCAGCTTATCATCAAGCCCCAGGGCAAAGACGATTTCAGTGTTGCTGGGAGACAGGGAGACTATGCGCTGGGGCACCTTGTCCAGCCGCACGCTCCTGCCCAGGTCATCGATAATGTTCCCCGGGGCGGGATGGCGCTGGCAGGCAACAGCCAGAAGGCTCAACAAAATAAAGGCAATAACCAGCCATTTCATTCTCATTCAATTACGTTCCGTTAAAAATTGCGCCCTAAAAGAAAATCCCCCTCTGCTATTAAGCAAGGGGGATTTTGACATGGTCATCATCCACCCCCTTTCCCGCGGAGGTTTTTAAGGCTCGGCGTTCTGGCTCTCCCGATTCCATCGGGATTACAGCAGGCGGTACTGCGCCGGATTCTCACCGGACTTGCTTTCCGAGTCCAACGGTATTCAGTTAGTTATATAAATACCACAGTTCGGCGGAGAATGTCAAATTACTCAGCGTCACAGCTCTGTCCCTGCTGTCTCCGGCGGAAAGTTTCGATGTAGCGCCGTGCCCGCTTGTCGCGCCCCAGCAGGAGGTCGGTTGCTAAAACAGCAGGGCGCACCCTGGCTACGTCCACTACCGGGCAGGTCACGCCGGCGGCGATGACCATCGCCAGAAACGCCGTATTTAGCAAGACTCGGTCGGGCAGACCGAATGATATATTGCTCGCCCCCAGCGTGATGTTTACGCCCAGCTTCGCCTTTATCTCCCGGATGGCTTCAAGCACCACCAGCGCCGAATCAGGATTAGCGCCCACCGCCAGCGCCAGGCAGTCGATGATAACGTCCTCACGCGGGATGCCCGCCTTCTCAGCCCGCTCCACAATCTTCCGGGCGATGGCTACTATCTTCGCCGCATCCTTCGGTATGCCGGAGTCGTCCTGAGTCAGTCCCACCACCGCGGCGCCGTATTCCTTGACCAGCGGCAACACCCGCTCCAGCGAGCGCTCCTCCCCGCTTACCGAGTTGACGATGGGTTTGCCTTTATAAACCTTGAGCGCCGCCGCCAGTGCCTCAGGACGGGGGCTGTCGATGCACAGCGGCACGTCAACGGTCTCCATGACCGCCTTGACCGCCTGTGGCAACAGGGCTACCTCATCAATGCCGAAGGTGGTCACGTTGACGTCAATTATATCCGCGCCGGCGCTTACCTGCTCCAGCGCCTCCTTGCGCACGACATCCATGTTGCCCGCCTTCAGCGCTTCAGCCATCTTCTTCTTGCCCGCCGGGTTGATTCGCTCGCCGATGAGCACCGTCGGGCGGTCGCCGCTGATTATTACCTCTTTAGTCGCGCTCGATACCCTTGTCTCCATTTTTGTCTCCTATATGAAGTGAGAGGGGTTTTCAGCCCCTCTCATACTATTTCACACTGTGCGGATAGCCGCTATTACCAGCCGCCCCTGATGGCGACTATGGCATTCAGCGTTGCCACGCGGTTTCGCCTCAGCCGGGAGGTGATGATGGTTGCCAGGTTTTTCATCACCACGTAGCCGATATGATTGTTGCTGTTGCAGAGACCCAGGAGGTCGGGGGCACTGATGTGAATAACCTCGGTCGGCTCGATGGTTCTCAGCGTAGCCCAGGGCGTACCTTTGAGCAGTGCCGACCAGCCGAATATGTCGCCGATGCCCAGGGTATCCAGAACGATGTCTTTACAGCCATAGGCGATATTGGGAATGTGGAACTCGACGCCTACCTTGCCCTTGTGAATAAAATGTATCTGGTCAGCCATCTGTCCTTCGAACTGGCACAGCGCGCCGCCCTCGTAGCCACGGAAGGAACACAGCTTCGCTATCTGGTCCAGCTCCTCTTCACTCAGTCCGCGGAATAGGCTAACCTTTTTCAATACATCCCTGGTCACCTGTGCTGCCACGTTTCCTCCTTTCGATACAGAGTACACGCCACAATCTTACGAGTGCAGTTTATAATGATAAATCAACAAAAGTCAAATAGTGGTTTTTAGTTAGTTTCCCGCGAAACTCAAAGTAAAGCACTAGAATCCCCCGTAAGTATGGTGTTAAATACAGGCGGTTAATGGGGTGTTTTTTGGCGATGCATTTTTCTCCGTCCGCTGAGTCACCAAATTGCCTCATCACGCCTGCCGGGAATTTGTTCCGAAAGTTCGGGAATTTTAGCCCTGCTAGTAAGGAATACTCCTGAGTAAAAATGCCTCAATTCTGATTGTGTTTATAGTGTGCTTTACTTATCATTTTTAGTGGTGTGGTTTCCTGTCTGAGTGTGAGGGAAAGGAGATAGCATGAAACTGAGTCGGAGAGATTTTCTTAAGGCCTCGGGTGCCGGGCTGGGGGGCTTCGCACTGCTCGGTGCGCTGAAACCCGGCGTAGCCGAGGCAAGACCGTTCAACCCCCTGCCGTTAAAAAAGAAGGTGGGCGAGAAGACCACTATCTGCCCTTATGATGCCTCCGGGTGCGGTTTTCTGGTAGCCGCCGAGAATGGGAAGGTGGTGAACATCGAAGGCGACCCCGACCACCCCATCAACCTGGGTGCCGCCTGCTCCAAAGGGGCTTCCCTGCGTCAGCTATCCGCAGACAACCCGCGGCGTCTGCACAAGGTTCTGTACAGGCGACCGGGCGGAGCGGACTGGGAGGAAAAGTCCTGGGACTGGGCTATAAACGAGATTGCACGCCGTATCAAAAAGACAAGGGACGCCGCCTTCACGGCAAAAGATAGCCAGGGCAGGACCGTGAACCGCTGTGAGGAGATTGCCAACCTCGGCGGCTCGGCTCTGGACAACGAGGAGTGCTATCTTCTCTCCAAGATGAACCGTGCCTTAGGAGTGGTCTATCTGGAGCATCACGCCCGGATATGACATTCCCCCACAGTCGCCAGTTTGGCGGAAACGTTCGGTCGCGGTGCCATGACCAATCACTGGATTGACATCGCAAACAGCGATTGCATCCTGGCAATCGGCTCAAATCCGGCAGAGAACCATCCTGCCGCCTTCCACTGGATAAACCTGGCAAAGGAGCGCGGTGGTAAGCTCATAAGCGTTGACCCGAGGTTCACCAGGACCTCATCCAGGGCTGACATCTACGCGCCGATGCGCTCCGGCACCGACATCGCCTTCATCAACGGCATGATTAACTACGTGATAGACGATATTGAGCGCAACCCCCGGAACTACAACCTGACCTATATCACCGAGTATACCGATGCTTCCTTCCTCATTAACCCCGGTTTCAAGGGGCCTGCTGAGCTTGATGGTCTGTTCTCCGGCTATGCGGGTGGAGTAAATGAGGCTGATAATAAAAATAGAAAGTATGACAAGGCAACCTGGACGACACAGCTCGACGAAAAGGGCATTCCCAAGCGTGATAGGACGCTAAAAGACCCGAACTGCGTCTTCCAGATTCTGAAGAGGCACGTAGCCCGCTACACTCCTGAGAAGGTGAGCAGTATAACGGGTACACCGAAGGAAGTATTTCTTGAGGTATGCCGCACCTTCGCGGCTACGGGTGCATCGGGCAAGGCGGGCACCATCCTGTACGCCATGGGTACCACGCAGCACACCTGCGGCGCCCAGAATATCCGCGCCTACTCGATACTGCAATCGCTTCTGGCGAATATCGGTATGGCTGGCGGCGGCATCAACGCGATGCGAGGTGAGGCTAACGTGCAGGGTTCCACGGACTATGCCTTGCTTTTCCACATCCTTCCCGGCTATCTGAAAATGATAGAGGACAATGATACCTCGCTGGAGAAATACCTGGCACGTATAACTCCCAAGACCAGCGACCCGCTAAGCCTGAACTGGTGGAGCAATACGCCCAAGTACGTGGTCAGCATGTTGAAGGCGTGGTACGGCGATGCCGCGCAGAAAGACAACGAGTTTGGTTACAACTACTTGCCCAAGATAGAGACGGGTAAGAACTATTCGCACATAGCGCTATTCGAAGCCATGGCGGCGGGTGCTATTAAAGGCTTATCGGTGTGGGGTCAGAACGTGGCGGTGGGCGGACCTAACTCAAACCTGGAGCGCAAGGCTCTCGATAATCTGGAATGGCTCGTGGTCACCGACCTGTGGCACACCGAGACATCGGACTTCTGGAAGCGCCCGGGAGTGAACTCAGCTAACATCAAGACCGAGGTCTTCCTCCTGCCGGCGCTGGTTTCCTATGAAAAAGAGGGCAGTGTCACCAACAGCGGCCGCTGGATGCAGTGGAGATACAAAGCGGTGAATGGACCCGGCGAGGCTGAAGATGACCTGTGGATGATGGACAAGATTGTCCTTAAGCTCAAGGAGATGTACGCCAAAGAGGGCGGACCGAACGCCGAGGCTATTACCAAACTTGCATGGAACTATGGTAACCCGGCGAGTCCGCACGCCGTAGCCAAGGAGATAAACGGTTACGACCTGACGACTGGCAAGCTGATGTCCGGCTTTGCCAATCTCAAGGATGATGGCACCACCTCAAGCGGCTGCTGGATATACTGCGCCAGCTACACCGAGGACGGCAACATGGCGGCACGCCGGGACCCGACCCCGGACCCGTTCAAGGTCGGACTTTATCCCAAGTGGGCATGGGCCTGGCCGGTGAACCGCCGCATCATCTACAACCGGGCTTCCGTAGACCTGAACGGTGAGCCCTGGGACAAGGAGCACCCGGTCATCTGGTGGAAAGACGATAAGTGGGTGGGCGATGTGCCTGACGGCGGCCAGCCGCCTATGGCGGTTGACCCGACCAAGACCAAGCTACCTTTCATCATGAAACCCGAGGGGGTCGCCCGGCTATTCGGCGCCGGCATGGCTGACGGTCCATTGCCGGAGCACTATGAGCCATGGGAGAGACCCGTAGATAACATAATGTCCAAACAGCAGAGCGACCCGGCGTTCTGGATATGGAGACCGGAGGAACAGGGCGCAGCTGATAAATTCCCTATTGTAGCCAGCACATACCGGTGCTCCGAGCACTGGCAAGGAGGGCAGATGACCCGTAACCTGCCCTGGCTGGTAGAGATGATGCCCGAACCGTTTGCAGAGATGAGCGAGGAGCTGGCAGGGGAGAAAGGCATCGCTAACGGTGACAAGGTCATCGTGGAGTCAGCGCGCGGACAGGTGAAGATGGTGGCGCTGGTCACCAAACGGTTCAAGCCCTTCCAGGTAGGCGGGCGCAAGGTGCATCAGGTGGGCTTAATATGGCACTGGGGCTACATTGGTATGTCAACGGGAGACAGCGCCAACTGCCTGACACCTCATGTCGGCGATGCCAACACCATGATACCTGAATACAAGGCATTTCTAGTGAATGTGCGTAAGGCATAGGTTGGAGGTAGTAGATAATGGCAGATAAAGCAATTTTGTTCGATGCTACCAGGTGCACAGCCTGCCGGGGTTGCCAGGCGGCATGCAAGCAATGGAATGAGAATGACGAGGGGGAAGGGGAGAAGACCACCAATTTCGGCAGTTACGAGAACCCCAAAGACCTGTCACCCAAAACCTGGCTCAAGATGGAGTTCAGGGAGACGGAGCGCGCAGGCAAGGTAAGATGGCTTTTTACCCGCCGCGCCTGCATGCACTGTACCAATGCCGCCTGCGTCAAGGTATGTCCCAACGGTTCGCTCTACCACAACGAGCTGGGCTTTGTTGCCTACAACAAGGATACCTGTACCGGCTGTGGCTATTGCCATGATTTCTGTCCTTTCCAGGTGCCCAGGCTGGCGCGCACCAGCGATTTAACCACGCAGGGGAAGATGGACAAGTGCGTTTTCTGTTCCAGCCCGGGGCTTGATAGAATCGCCGCCGGTCTTGAGCCTGCCTGCGTGAAGACCTGTCCCCCTGATGCCCTGGAGTTCGGCGACCGGGATAAGCTGGTTGCCGAGGGCAGGAAGCGGGTAACGACTCTGAGGACAAAGGGCTTCGGTAACGCCTACCTGTATGGCGATAAGGAGCTTGGCGGACTGCACGTAATGTACGTGCTGGACGATTCGCCTCAAGCGTACGGTCTTATAAAGGACCCGCAGATACCAGCCGCGGCGATTGCCTGGCACGACATATTGAAACCGGTAGGCTGGGCAGCAGTCGGACTGACCGTAGTAGGTCTGGGGCTGAACTACGTCATAGCCCGTGAAGCGAAGATGACACACGACCTGCCGGGTAAGAAGGAGAAATAAATGGAAGAGCAATGGATTGAGCGCTATCGCAAACCGACCCGGATACTGCACTGGGTATACGCCGCCTGTTTTCTTGTGCTGTTAGCCACCGGGCTCATCCTGTTCCTGCCTCCTTTAGCCGCACTGGCACAGGATAGCTGGACACGAATTATTCACCGCGTTGCCTCGGTCATCATCATCATAGCGCCTATAGTCTATCTCGTTTTCAACTGGAAATCGGCGCTGAAGGGACTGGCGGACGCCTTCGACTGGGGCTGGGACGATATAGGGTGGCTTATTGCCGCGCCGCGCTACTATTTCCTGGCTGACGAGAAGGCGATGCCGCCGCAGCACCACATGAATACCGGGCAGAAAATGTGGTGGCTCATAGTGATAGTCAGCGGTTTAGTTTTCACGGTGACCGGGATTATCATGTGGGCATTTAAGACTACGGCGCCTGCGGCGGTGCTCCAGTGGAGCGTCTTTGCTCATGATGCAGTTTTCGTCGTAACGACGAGCATGCTATTATTACACGTGTACCTGTCCGTAATCCATCCACTGATGCGACCACTGCGCACCGGGGCGTGGAGCTCCATGGCGAGAGGCAAGGTATCGGTGGAATATGCCAAATCACACCACGGTAAATGGTATGAGGAGGTTGTCGGAAGGAAGGAGGCGGAGTCTGAGTGGGAGAAAGTCGAGGTTACCACGAAATAATAGAGGCGCTCGATAAGCTTGAAGCGAAGGATAGCTCGCTACCAGCGCCCTTGCAGTTGTATCGCAAAATACTCAGCATTCAGGCTGAAGCTGATAAGCGCATAAATGTGCGCCAGCCCGAGCTGAGTCAGGGTCTCATCGATGAGAGCGTTAGACAGGGTCGTCCGTTGCTGAGATTCGGAGACCTTGACCTCGACTGGGGGCTGGTCGGGGAGCTGGTGGACAAGGCGACTTCCATCTTTTCCAGCTATACTACCCCCCCCGGCGAGCTTCCCGGAAATCTCAAGCACCTCACTCCTGCCATGCTGGAAGAGGCGGCGAGGGCGTGGTACGAAGACAGGGAATTGTCCTCTTCGCTGGCGGGCGCCGAAGACATGGCTGAGCTAGCCATCTTCACCGCTCTTAAGCCTTTCCTGTCGCGTTACGCCGAATCCCTGATAAACCTGGTGAAGCAAGAGTACTGGCGCCGGGGCTATTGCCCGGTCTGCGGTGGTAGCCCGGATTTCTCATACCTGGACAAAGAGCGCGGCGCCCGATGGCTGCTGTGTTCCCGCTGTGACGCGCAGTGGCTTTTCCAGCGGCTGGAGTGCCCGAACTGCGGTAACCAGGACCAGGCCGAGCTTTCCTATTTCACGGATGATAAGGGACTCTACCGGCTCAACGTATGTGAAAAGTGCCGGTGCTATCTGAAAGCGATTGACCTCAGGGTGGCTGAGGGCGAGGTCTTTCTACCGCTGGAGCGCTTCCTCACCATGGATTTGGACAGGCAGGCTATCGAAAAGGGGTATACCACCTGTAGCCAGGCAGGGAAGCTGAAGCGCATGCAGGGTCATGAGGAGGTACCGCGGCGCGCGGGAGGCTAGCATGATTACCGGACAGAAGGTGCTTCAGGACCTGCGCGGCGTCGATATATTCGCCGGGCTACCTGATGACGAACTGAGGCAGATTGCTTCAGTCTGCACTCAGCGCTCTTACCTTCCCGGGGAGTTCTGCGCCGCTGAAGGCGAGACCACCGATGAGCTACGGATAGTTAGCGCGGGCAAAGTTGCCATTGAGATGCGTATCGAAATCGCGCCGTACACCCAGACGCTGAACATAGCCACTCTCGGTAAGGGTAAGGTCTGCGCCTGGTCGGCGCTCGTGGAGCCGCACGTTCTCACCGCCTCGATTAGGTGCCTCGATAAGGCACAGATAATCGGCATCAGGGCTTCGGCGCTGGAGCGCATTTTTGAACGGAAGCCTGACATAGAAGCCGTGGTGATGAGGAACCTCAGCCGGATTGTCAGCTCCCGCCTCAGGGAGAGCCGCGCCCAGCTCCTGCGCCTCATCGCCGAGATGGTCAAACAGGGCAAGTACTGAGCTTCTTTAACCTCGCCCCACTATCCTTCTGCTTCTGGAAAGATATTTTACTGGACATTTTTCGGGATTATCGGCTAAGATAGGAAGCAGATAGGGTGTCACTAAGAACCGATATGGAAGACGTTCAGGCGTTACCCGACGGCGCGGCGCCGGAAATCGAGTGCCGGAAGTATGATGAGGGGCAGTGGAGCCGCTCAATGGTCGCAGTGCCCAGGGAGATGGCGCTCACCATCTTCATAAACGGGCAGGAGCTGGTCACCACGATGTGCACACCCAACAA
>JAUYDO010000255.1 GCA_030691835.1 Dehalococcoidia bacterium
ACCGCCTCAATGGAAATCGCCAACCGCGCCGAGTTCCCGGGGCTGGCTACGTTTACAGCGCCTAACCTGTACCGCCCGCCCAAGCACATCTACGGTCAGATGCCTGACTACGGCGACGACTGGATTGCCTTCGCCAACTACTACATGAAGAACATCTGGAAAGGTCCTGGCAAACCCAAGATGGCTCTGCACCTCCTCAACAACTCCACCGGCTACGGCGCTAGAGACGCGGCGAAAGCCGCCGCTGACTCCATCGGTGTTGAAATCATTGCCCAGGAAGAGCACGCCGCCACTACAATCTCCGAGATGGAGAGCATGACCAGAGTAAAGGCTAAGAAGCCGGATGTCCTGTTCATCTCCAGCACCCCGGCACCCACCGCCATCATTCTGAAGAACGCTTATGAGCTGGGCATGCTTCCCGGAACGGTGGTTGCTACCGCCCATGCCAGCTTTGCCAAAGCTTTGATCGACCTGGCTGGCGCAAGCATTGTTGAGGGCGTCTACGGCATATTCCCCACCGTGAACTGGGGAGACGATGTTCCCGGTATGAAGAAGGCAACCGAGTACGTCCAGAAAAACAACCCCAAGGACATGGGTAACCTGGACTACCTCAGCACCTGGACGACAACGCTGGTTGTGGCTGAAATTCTTAAGCTCGCGGTCCAGAACGCCGGCTACGACACACTTGCCAAGGGCGATTTGAAAGCCTGGCAGGCTATAGAGAAGCAGGGCATCCAGAAGCTGAAGGACTACAAGGTAGAGGGTCTGCATGGTCCCGTGACCTATACGCCGGGAGACAACAGGCTTGACAAATACGTCAAGATGTACCAGATTAAGGGCGGAAAGATTGTCTCCATCAGCGACTGGATTGAGGCTCCCGTAATCAAGTACGAAGACTTCCCGTGGTGGGGCAAATAACAGACAGAGAGGGAGTTGGTTGATTATTCAGCAAATGCCGTGACATACGGCAAGGTGGGATTGCTCGGAGTCTGCAGACTCCGAGCAATCCCACGCCACTGTCATTCTGAGGAGCGTAGCCGAGTCCGCCTCTGGCGGACTCGGAATGACAACACTGAATACGGAGGGAGATTGCTTCGTCCGCCCCTGGGCGGACGAAGCAATGACACGGTGTGTTCTGTCTCTGGAAGTAACAGATGCTTAAGCTAAATAACATCGAGGTAACCTACCTGAACGTCATCAGGGTCCTGCACGGCTGCTCGATGACTGTCGAGGACGGTCAGATAGTCGCCCTGCTCGGCGCTAACGGCGCGGGCAAAAGCACCACCCTGAAAGCTATTTCCGGTCTCCTCCACGTGGAGGAGGGACAGGTAACAGACGGCAGTATCGAGTGGAACGGCGTCCGCATAGATAAGAAGAACGCCGAAGAGATAGGCAAGCTGGGCATAATCCAGGCGCTGGAGGGACGCCGCGTCTTCGAACACCTTACCATCGAGGAGAACCTGGTGGTCGGCGCCTACTACCGCCGCGACCGCCGCGCCGTGAAGCAGGACATGGAGATGGTCTACAACTACTTCCCGCGCCTCAAAGACCTGCGCCGCAACACCGCCGGCTACCTCTCCGGCGGAGAACAGCAGATGCTGGTCATCGGGCGCACCATGATGGCTACCCCGAAGCTCATGATGCTGGACGAGCCATCGCTGGGTCTGGCTCCTCTGCTTGTCGAAGAGATTTACGAGATTATCAAGCGCTTCAACACGGAGCACAAGACATCTGTTTTACTCGTGGAGCAGAACGTCAGGATTGCCCTCTCCATCGCCCACTACGGCTACGTCATGGAGAACGGGCGTGTGGTACTTGACGGCAATGCCGATTTCCTTAAGAATAACGAGGACGTTAAAGAGTTCTACATGGGTCTTTCCGCCATGGGCACCAAGAAGAGCTACCGCGAGGTCAAGCATTATAAGAGGCGCAAGAGATGGCTGTAGGCAAACAGGACGAGTTCTTTGACGAGCTTGAGGTCATGTCTCCGCAGGCGAGGGAGAAGTACCAGGACCAGCATCTGGCTCAAACCATAAAATACGCTTACCAGCACGCACCCGCGGTTAAAGCAATATGTGATAAGGCTGGGGTCAAGCCGGAGCAAATTAGCTCCGTGAAATACCTGGAGAAAATCCCAATCACCAGAAAAACCGACCTGATAGAGCTACAGAGAGCAAATCCGCCGCACGGCGGATTTCTTATGCTCCCGCCGGAAGATGTTGAGCGGGTGTTCCTCTCACCCGGTCCGATTTATGAGCCGCTCCATACCGCTGGCATCAAGTGGTTCGCCAAGTCCTTCTGGGCGGCGGGCTTCAGGAAGGGCGATATCGTGGTCAACACCTTCACCTACCACATGTCGCCGGCGGGCATCCTGTTCCATGAAGCCATCAGGGATTGCGGCGCGACCGTGGTGGTCATGGGCACCGGCAACACCGATATCCAGGTCAAGACCATGCTCGAACTGAAGGTGACCGGCTTCGTGGGGACGCCGAGCTTCCTCGCCACGGTCATTAAGCGAGCTGAGGAATTGGGACACGATTTCAACCGTGATTTCGCGCTCCGGCGCGCCTGGTTCACCGGAGAGATGCTGGCGCCGTCGCTCAGAAAGACCTTCGAGGAGACCTATTATATCTCCACGGCACAGGCATACGCCGTCACCGAGCCCGGCGGCGCCCTGGCTTATGAGTGCCGCGAGAAGTCGGGCATGCACCTCATGGACGAATATATCGTTGAGATAGTCGACCACCAGACGGGCAAACAGCTACCACCGGGCGAGATTGGGGAAATCGTGGTCACGCCGGTTCATAACAGGACATGGGGACTTATCCGCTTCGGCACCGGGGATATGTCCTCAATCACCGCGGCGCCGTGTCCCTGCGGCAGGACGGCTCACCGCCTGACCGGCATAGTGGGGCGCACCGGCGACGCCATAAAGGTACGGGGCATGTTCATAGTCTCCAGGCAGGCGGAGCAGGCAATCATGAGCTTCGAGCCGGTGTCCCGGTTCCAGATAATGGTCACGCGCCGGGAAAACCGCGACGAGATGGCGCTGAAGCTGGAGCTAAAAGACGAAAGCGTAGACAGGAACAAACTGGCGGACGACCTCAATAAAAAGTTCCAGGACGCCTGCCGCCTCAAGCTCGACCGGATTGCATTTGTGCCCCGGGGCACCATCCCGGAGCAGGCACAGAAGATAGTGGACGAGAGACGGTGGGAGTAAGAACAGGTCATTCCCGCGAAGGCGGGAATCTACCCCTCCATTCCACGGGTAGACCCCTGCCTTCGCAGGGGTGACAAAAAGATTGATTTTGTGCACCAGAGCGGCGTCCCGGAATAGCTCAGATGATAGTGGATGTGAG
>JAUYDO010000287.1 GCA_030691835.1 Dehalococcoidia bacterium
ATGCCCGCACCGTCGGCTCTCTGGATGAAGGGCACCACCCGGGAAAGGCGATGTTTCACACCATATCTGTCCAGCGTCTCGATGGCAAGCTGACTGCCCAGCGGACTGAAGACCTCACGGCATCCCACCCTCACGGCGAGCAGAGCCGCCGCATTGCCCATGATTCTATCGAAGACGGTCACCGGTCGGGGATGGAACAGGTCACTGTATTCCAGCAATGGCAGAAGCCCGTCCTCAACCGACGAAAAAAGCAGAGTATCGCCTTCATAGACCCTCAGGGCATCACGGCTGGACAGGAAATCCCCAAAAAGATGCTCGTAAATCGGCGCTGTCATGATTCCAGTATAAATTATTACCAGCGCCGCTTCCACTCCACGGCTTCGTCCCAGTCTTCCGCCTTCCAGGGCATAGTGGCAGGGGAGACCCTGGGCAAGACCTCGCGGAATAGCTCCAGCCGCTCGGCATCGGAGAGGGGCTTAAATGCTTCAGCCACGGCGAGGTTTTTCTTCAACTGCTCCATGCTCTCCATCCCGACAACGGCGGTATCGATGGGCAGGGCGAAGGCGAACCTCAGCGCCCGGTCATAAATCTCAGCCAGACGGCTCAACCCCAGGACCTTCATCCCGGCAACCGCCACACCTCTCGCCTTAGCCACCGGCAGGAACTCCTCGGCAAAGCTGAGAATGAAGTGGTCTAACCTTCCATATCACCCTCCTATATCAGTTATCAATTATCAGCTATCAGTTATCAGCTAGGAGACTAATGGGTTCGGCAAGCCCGGCGACCCCCTACATATTTAAATTATATTTGACATAGCATTTGTCGTGTTATAATATCTGCAATAGCCGCAGAAACATTAAGGAGGGTAGCATGGCATATTACAAAGAGCTAAGGGAACACATCAAGGCACTGGAAGCCAAAGGCAAACTGGCAAGAATCAAGAGACCCGTAAACAAAGACACGGAGCTGATGCCCATCGTTAGATGGCAGTTCCGCGGTCTGCCCGAGGAGGAGAGAAGGGCTTTCCTCTTCGAGAACGTGGTGGATGTCACGGGGAAAAAATATGATATGCCGGTACTGGTCGCATCCCACGCCGCCTCGAAGGATGTATATGCCATCGGGCTCATGTGCGAACCCTCGAAAATCGCTGAGAAATGGGGAGAGGCAAGGCGCAAGCCGATTGAGCCGGTGATTGTGTCAAGTGGTCCCTGCCAGGAAGTGGTATATATGGGCGATAAACTGCTGGAGCGCGGGGGCTTAAGTGAGCTCCCGGTGCCCATCTCCACCCCCGGATTCGATAACGGACCCTATCTCAGCGCCGCCAACTGGATAACCAAAGACCCGGAGACGGGGATAAGAAATGTCGGCAACTACCGCGGCCTGGTAAAAAGCCCCACACGGCTGGGCGTTCTGAACCAGCCACCACAGGACATGCGCACCCACTGGGAGAAAGCCCGCAAGATGGGAAAACCGCTACCGGCTGCCATCTCCATCGGACCGGTGCCGGTGGTCGGCTTCGTTGCCACCATCAAGTTCCCGCTCGGCGTTGACGAGATGGCGATAGCCGGCGGGCTTGCCGGAGAGCCGATACCCCTGGTCAAGTGCAAGACGGTAGACCTCGAAGTGCCTGCCACTTCTGAAATAGTTATAGAGGGAGAGCTGCCCACGGACTCCATGGAGCGGGAAGCTCCGTTCGGTGAGTACACCGGCTTCATGGGCTTGCCCATAATCGGTCCTTACTTCAACGTCAAGTGCATCACCCACCGCAAGAACGCCATCTACAACGCCTTCATCAGCCAGTTCCCGCCGAGCGAGAGCAGTAAGATAAGGCACATCGGCGAAGAGGCAGTCCTGTACAAGTTCCTGAAGATTGACTGCGGTCTGCCTATCACCGAGGTAGCCCTGCACGAGACCTGCGGCTCCGTGCCGATGTGCGTCGTCGCCATGAACCGCTCGCACCCGAGCAAAGCCTGGCAGGTATTGAACGCCATAGTCGCCATCAGTCCCAGACACAAGTTCAATATCGTGGTCGATGACGACGTCGACCCACGGGACGCTGAGTCGGTGAACTGGGCGATGTCCTTCCGCGTTCAGCCCATCCGCGATGTACGAATCATAAAGGGCATCATAGCCTCGCTCGACTACTCCGTGGCTCCGCCGACCACCGAAAGGGAAGAAGACTATCCGGGGACGGAAGGCGCTTCATCCATGCTGATAAACGCCACCTGCAAGTGGGACTACCCGCCGGTGTCACTGCCGAAGCAGGAGTTCATGGAGAAGGCGAGGCAGATATGGGAAGAAGAGGGATTGCCCAAGCTCAAGCCCAGGAAACCGTGGTTCGGCTACAACATGGGCTACTGGCCCAGGGAGCTTGAGGAGGAAGCCGAGCTGGCGCTAAAGGGACAGCACTTCAAGACCGGCGAAAAGCTGGCACAGCAGCGAATCAAGCTGTAACGGTCAGCATTCAGATGTAGATGTAGGGTGGGTTTAGTCCCCGATTTATCGGGGGCATAACCCACCAAAAAAGAAAAATAATGTCGGACTACCGAAGAGCATTCTTAAACGGAGGGACATTCTTTTTCACAGTCGTGACCTACCAAAGTGGGGTCGGATGTCAATAGTAGACACCAAACCTTTCATAC
>JAUYDO010000301.1 GCA_030691835.1 Dehalococcoidia bacterium
GCCGCCGTTGCCGCTGTGCACGGTGTTGCTCTTTTCTACGACAACCACCTTTGCCCCGAGTTCGGCGGCGCGGATAGCTGCCATCATGCCCACTATTCCGCCTCCGGCACACAGGACATCAGCCCGAATCACTTTCTCTTCCATTGCAGTCCTCCATTTCATCAAATTGGGTATGTCTACGGTATATTTTAAACTAAACCTAACCCCTACCCGCTCAGGCGCAGTAGCTTTCTGGCGTTGCCATGAAAAATCTTCTGCTTCTCATCTTCGCTGATAGCCATTTTCTCTATGGCGGCAGAGACCTGCCTCAGATTGCGTGCCCCGAACTCCGTGTCAAAGGGCATGTCGGTGCCGAAGAGCATGTGCTCAGCGCCGCAGAACTCGTAGGCGCACATCAGCGCCGAAGTGTTGCCGTTGATGGCGGTGTCATTGTAGAACATCCTGAAGTACTCGATGTGCGGCTTGCTCAGCTTCCCCTTTACGTTGTCCCCTACATCCTTGAAGATTCTTTCGTAAGAGCCTATCACCCTTTCCCTGAAGTAAGGCACCATGCCGCCGCAGTGATGGGTGATGAACTTCAGGTTGGGGTACTTCTCCAGTATCCCGCTGAACACGATACGTGCCATCGCCACCGTGGTCTCGAAGGGCCAGCCGAAGACACTGAATATCCGGTACTTCGACTCGTGCTCGTAGCGATAGTCGGCGTAGCTCTGGGCACGGCGCGGGTGGAGCCAGACGGGAAGGTCATACTGTGCCATCTTTGCGTAGATGGGCACGAACTCCGGCATATCCAGCGGCTTATCGCACGTCGGCGTGAGCACCTGCACACCCTTGAGCTTGAGGTCTTTTATGGCGCGGTCCATTTCCGCCAGCGCCGCGTCCGGGTTGTTCATGGGCAGAGAAGCCACGCCGGCGACAAACCGGTCCGGGTACTTATTCACCAGCTCCGCCAGCCCGTCATTGGCAATCCTTGCCAGCTCCATGGCTTTCTGGGCACCGGCTACTTCTTCGAGGGCTGGTGCGGCGATGGTAAGCACCTGTTTCAAGCCCTCGAACTGGTCCATCACCCTGAACCTGTGGTCAAGGTCATAAACGGTGGGCGTGGAGCTTATATTGCTGATGATGTCCATCTGCGGCGGCGCCGCCTTGAACAGGGCTTCCTTGTATTTCGGTGGCAGGATGTGGGTAAAGATGTCAATTTTCAAGATAATCCTCCTTTGTTACTTTGTGAACCCTATCCCCTTTGTCCCCGTTTTTCGCCTCCCCCATGGAAATAGTATCATATTACGAATATCTCTATGGTGTCGTTGCGGCAAAGCGTTTCTTGTCGCGCTTGCACAGCATCTGGGTGACGTAGCGCCCGGTCATAGCGCCGCTGGGCAAACCGCCCCCTGGCGCCACCCACTGCCCTGCCATGTAGAAGCAATCCAGCCCGGGCAGGGTCTTGCTCATGTTAAGCATCAGCGTCTTTGGCGTGACCAGCCAGCCCTCGAAGCTACCCTGCCAGTTGCCGGTGTAGCGGTGGAAGGTGACCGGAGTCGCTACGTCACGCATCTCCACCTGAGCCGCTAAACCCGGGAAGCGCTTGTCCAGCAGGCTGACCACGGTGTCAGCGATTTGCTCCTTCTCCGCCTTGTAGCGCGCCAAGTCCTTATGCAGTGCCTCCCAGTAGGGATAATTGGACTCCATCATTATGGTCAAAAGGGTCTTACCCGGCGGGGCAAGAGTCGGGTCAAAGTTATGTATTCGCACGTAGAGCCATTTCCGCTCCCCGCCACCGATTGTCACCGGCTTTTCCAGGGTTAAGACCAGCCCGGATATCATTTTGGGTAGCTCCTCAAATGACCGGTTGACCCCCAGAGAAACGAATACCAGCGGCGGGAAGATGGGAAGCGATTCATAGTAGCCGCGAATCTTATCATTAATATATTTACCGTCAAGCATGTCGAAGATAGTGGCATGCCCATCGGCGGCTGAAATCACATAGTCGGCGCGGTGCTCACCTCCATCAGCAAGCCTGACGCCCACGGCGCGGTCATTCTCAACGATTATCTTGTCCACCTTTGATTTGTATTTGATTTCGCCGCCGAGACCCAGATAGCGCTTCTCTATGGCACGGGATACCTGCATCGAGCCGCCGATGGGGTATCCGGACGCCTTCTGGTGAAAGGTGGCGAGGGTTATAAGCATGAACAGGGCGGTGAACTCGGGGGGCCACATGTTCAGCCAGGCATCGCGCAGGAGCGGGTTCCTGAAGCGCAGTGCCAGTTCCTTCATCGATATGCGTCCCCACCTCCTGAGGTCGCCCATGAAAGGGAGCATCTTGAACATCAGCTTAAGCCCGTCAAGGGGGCTATAGAGCTCCTGCGCCTTCAAGACGGGCAGGTTCATGCGCGTGAAACGACGTATGGCTCTGGCGCAGTCGCTGATGAGCCGCGTGTCCTCGGGGGCTACCTTCTTCATGTGCTGTTCCAACCGGTCGATGTCGCAGTACAGGGTAAGCACCTTGCCGTCGGCGCCTTCAACCCTGTAGAACTGCTCCATGTTTATTATCTGCTGACCCTGTACCACGCCAAGCTCTTCCCAGAGGCGGTACATCTCAGAACCAGGTGAGGAGTTCATCAGCCAGTGCAGACAGCCGTCAACGGTGTATCCCTTTCTTTGCCACGCGGTGCAAAGCCCGCCCGGATTATCATGCATCTCGAAGATGCGGGTGTGGTAGCCGTTCATCTGGGCGTAACATCCAGTGCTCAGCCCGGCGATGCCGGCTCCGATAATGATTACCGATTTCTCTACCATCCGATTTCTCCGAAAATACGCCAATCTGTCATTGCGAGACCCGCCGTAGGTCCGCCTGAGGCGGACTCCTCGTAATGACAATCTTATTTTCGTGCTTAATGGTCCGCCTGAGGCGGATGTAAATGGTCGTATGGGATTCCTCCGAAAATAAGAATCCTACACTGTCATCCCCGTGAAACTTGTCCCGTTCCCGTATCATGTACGGGACAAGACTTGATACGGGAGCGGGAATCCAGGGGAGGAGTAGGAGTCTGGATTCTCGGGTCCCCCGATCTGAGTCGAGGGCAGGCAAGCCCGAGAATGACAAGGGATGAGATGTCATTTTCCATTCTTCGTGGTGCCGATAGAATCGGCATGGCTGACTCTCCCTTTGAACAAAATTAAGTAAGGAGTCCTTTCCCGGGGTCGCTTTCCTCTCTATCCGGCGACTCGATGGAATCAAGCCTGGTGCCGAAGCTGTTTAGCTGGCGGTCGGCTTTGCCAAAGGTATCATAGGCATGCTTGAGGTGGGCGCCGAGCGTCCGGAACTGCTCCTCGAACTTGTCGAACTCACCCTTCAGCCTGTTGAAGTCGTCCATTATCTTGCGGGCGTTGCTCTCGAACTGCATGCCGCGGAGCCCGGAACAGATGACACTCAGGTAGGCATACATGGTATTCGGCGAGACTATGAC
>JAUYDO010000312.1 GCA_030691835.1 Dehalococcoidia bacterium
CAAACAACCCTGGACAATCAAGATAACCAGGGAGCTTGGCGGACTGTTCAAAGACTGAGTCATCTCATTCACCCGATTGTCTGGAAGAAATCCCTGACGCTCATTTACATCCGCCTCAGGCGGACCTACGGTGGGTCTCGCAATGACATATTGGCGTATTTTGGGAGGAAATAGTTGGAGTCGAAGTCCAGACAGCTCAAGGGTGCATGGCGCATGGCGGTCAAGGTGTTCTCTGTCCTTATACCCGTTGTCGGCATCCTTTATATAACCAATGTGCCCTTCTACCTGGGTATGAGCATCTACCGGATGCAGTACGTGGCGGTCTTTGTTACCCTGTCTACTATTCTGACCTTTCTGGCGGTTAAACCCACCCGGCGTTCTGCTCCGGACAGGGTTCCTTTTTATGACATAATTTGTGCCCTGGCTAGCCTGGCGATGGGCGGCTACGTCGCTATTTATTATCCTACCCTGATTATTTACATGGCCACTATTTCAACGACCAACGTGATACTGGGCATAGTCGCCATAGTGCTTATGCTCGAGGCTACCCGGCGCCTGGTGGGCTCGACCGTCATGATACTGGCGGCTATCTTCACCATCTACCCCTTCGTCTCACACCTGCTGCCCGGGATACTGAATACCAGACCGCTCGTGTGGCAGCGCGTGGTTACCTTCTTCTATCTTAATCCAGATGGTCTTTTCGGTGTGCCTGCGGGGGTAGTCAGCACCATCGTCCTCGCCTACATGATTTTTGGCGCCTTTCTGTTTATAACCGGAGGCGGACAGTTCCTGACCGATTTCGCCATGGCGGCAGTGGGAAAGTACAGAGGAGGTCCGGCTAAAGTATCGGTGCTATCCAGCGGCTTGTTCGGCATGATAGCCGGCTCACCGTCAGCCATCGCCGCGACAATAGGTGTTATCACCATCCCGATGATGAAAAAGGCGGGGTACTCCTCCACCTTTGCGGGGGCGCTCCAGGCAACAGCGGCTACGGCGGGAACGATATGTCCGCCGGTGATGTCAGCGGTTGCCTTCCTTATCGCAGAGTTCCTTCAGATGCCCTATGCCCAGGTAGCCCTGGCCGCCGCGGTGCCGGCGTTTCTCTACTATGTTGCTTTGTATGCTCAGGTAGACCTTGAAGCACCGAAAACCGGCATTAAGGGGTTACCCCGTGAGGCATTGCCGTCATTAAGGAAAAGCATAAAGGAAGGCTGGTTCTTTATCATACCGCTCATAGTTCTTGTGATTTGTTTGTTCACACTCACTCTCTCCGCCGAACTTTCAGCACTATTTGCTACGGCGTCTGTAGTTGCAGTCGCTTGCCTCAGCCGGAAAACCAGGGCTGGACTTGCCAGGTTCGTGCATATACTTGAGAACACCGGGCGAGGTATGCTGGAAATCGGCATCGTCTCCGCGGTGGCTGGGCTTATCGTAGGCGCAATCACCGTAACCGGTCTGGGAATCACGTTCTCCATGTCCCTGGCAACTATGGCTGGAGGCAACGTTTTCTTACTGTTACTGCTGGCGGCGGTGGCGTGCATTATTCTGGGTATGGGAATGCCCATCATAGCAGTCTACATAGTAGTGGTGATACTCATTGGTCCCGCCCTTATTCAGCTCGGCATACCGCCCCTTGCGGCTCACCTGTTTGTCCTCTACTTCGGCGCCATGTCCTTTATCACGCCGCCGGTGTGCATCGCCGTTTTTGTGACTGCCGCAATTGCTAAATCAAGCTCTATGCGGACGGGCTTTCTGGCGACCCGTTTGTCTATTGCCGCTTATCTCGTTCCCTTTGTCTTCGCCTTTTCCCCGGCGCTATTACTCCAGGGCACGCCTCTTGAGTTTATAATGGTCTTCATCCCGACCACGCTGGGTATTATTCTGATAGCGATTTCTCTTGCCGGTTATCTGTTCCGTCCGCTTAACGCGGCGGAGAGGGTCTGGGCTGGCGCCGCAGGACTGGCGTTACTGATACCCAACTACCTGAACCTGAAAATCAACGGCATCGACCTGCCGCTGGGACTGGTAATCAACGGCATCGGCCTGGCGCTGGGAATCCTGTTTTACCTCCGGCACCGCAGAAAGGTCAGGGCAACCAGGTTGGCGGACGTGCCGGTAACAGCAAACAGTGAAGCTGAAACAATAAATGACAGGCTGAAAGAAGGAGGCAGTAAATGAGGTAGAAAACGGTGTTAAAACAACAATAATCGCATAAGGAGGTTTTCTGAATGAGAAAAAGATTGATGGTTTTAGCAAGTATCTGCGTGGTGCTCATTGTGACCGCTTCGGTCCTCTTTGTGGCTTGTGCCCCAGCGCCAGCCCCCTCACCTGCACCAGCGCCAAAGCCCTCACCCGCAGCGGCACCCTCACCGGCACCGGCAGCCGGACTGCCCAAGACAATAGTGCTGGGTACTAATCCCCAGGGTACCCTGCAATACAGCTTGGCAGTGGTGATAGCCGATGTTTTGGGCAAACACACGCCAATGAAGGTTGAGCTATCGCCCGGAGGCGGCAGTGGCTATTTCCCCTTGTTTGCTACCAAAGAGGTAGACTTCGCCATACAGACAGTTGACGAAGCCTGGACTGGCTATGTCGGCGAAGGTCAATACAAGGAGCCGACGAAAGGTAAGGGATACCAGATGAAGACCCTGCTGGTTGGTGGCCCACTAATGACGGTAATGATGGTAAAACCAGATTCAGGGATACGTACCATGAAGGAATTAAAAGGAAAGAAACTTCCCATAATGACCATGATGTATGCCAGCACGCTGGTATCCCGGGCGACTCTGGCAAACGCCGGCTTGACTCTGGACGACGTCGTTCAGGTGCCGGTCACCAGCCTGGCAGAGCAGACTGATGCCCTGCTATCGGGTCGGGTAGACATGAATAATGCGGCGCTTGGCAGTGCTGATACCCAAAGGCTGTTAGCCGCGGGCTGCTATGGTCTTCCCCTGGATTCATCAGAGGAAGCGGTAGCAAGGATGCGCAATCTGCTCTTGGCATACGGCGTCGCCAAGGCACCACCGGCATTAACCGGAATGAAACAAGAGGACTACGTCGCGACCAAGTCGATCCTCCTGTTAGCCCGACCCGGACTGGCTCAAAATGTGGTTGATGCAGTGCTTACTGCCCTCTGGGATTTCAACCAGGAACTCGGAGCGGCACACCCCAATTTCAAGGCATGGGTGCCGCAAAAGTACGCTTCGACAAGTACGGTTATACCCTTCAGCCTGGAGTCTATAAACTGGTTCAAGGCAAAAGGCGTATGGACTGCCGACATGGACAAGCACCAGCAACAAATATCAAAGTAACACATTGTTAAAGAGGGGGCGGTAAGCCCCCTCAAATACTTTATCTTCTCAGTTAAAGATAAGGTAA
>JAUYDO010000103.1 GCA_030691835.1 Dehalococcoidia bacterium
TGCGGGTTAGGTATTCCGCTAGAAAAAGTCCGTGTGAGTATACTAGAATATAAGGTAGGAGGCTATGAATGGACCCAAAAGCACTGCAGAAAATTGGTTGTGGCGTTTACCTGGTCTGTGCCAGAAAAGGAGACAGGTTTAATGGACAAATAGCCAATACCGTCTTTCAGGTTGCGGCGGAACCGCCTACGATAGCAGTGAGTATTAACAAGAAGAACCTCACACATGAATACATCCATGACACCAAATTGTTCACCGTATCAATTTTGTCTAAAGAAACTCCGCTACCCTTTATCGGGCAGTTCGGCTTCAAATCCGGCAGAGAGGCGGAAAAATTCAGCGGCGTGAGCTACCGGCTGAGCCAGAGCGGAGTACCGATAGTCACTGACCACACTCTGGCTTATATGGAGGCGAAGGTTATTCAAGAAGTAGATGTCGGTACGCATACCGTCTTCGTAGCTACCGTAACCGATGCCGGCATGCTGGTGGAAACGGAGCCAATGACCTACAGCTTCTATCATGAGATAAAGAGGGGCACGACACCCAGGACGGCTCCAAGTTTTATCGAAGAAAAGAGACCAGCCCCGGCTGTAACCGAGGCAAAAAAGGAGGCAGTTCCCCCGATGACGAAGTACATCTGCAAGGTATGCGGGTACATCTACGACCCTGCACAGGGAGACCCGGACTCGGGAGTGAAGCCCGGGACACCCTTCGAAAGCCTGCCGGACGACTGGATGTGCCCTGTTTGCGGAGCCGCAAAAGACCAGTTTGAGAAAGTTAAGGAGTAGCTGTGATGAAACCGATGACGATAAGACCGGGCGTATATCCAGTAGGGGCAGTTGACTGGGATAGACGGCTCTTTGACGCGCTCGTACCGCTTCCCGATGGCACAAGCTATAACTCTTATCTGGTCCAGGGGAGTGAGAAGACCGCGCTCATTGATACCGTTGACCCGTCAAAACAGGGTGTGTTGCTGGAGCACCTGAAAGAACTTGACATAAAGAACATTGACTATGTGGTCAGCCACCACGCCGAGCAGGACCACTCCGGCGCTCTACCGATGGTCCTGGCTGAATATCCTGGAGCTAAGATAGTCTGCTCTCAGAAGTGCAAAGGCATGCTGATAGACCATCTGATGATTCCGGAGGACAGGTTTATCACCGTAGCGGACTACGAGACCCTGTCGCTGGGAAACAGGACGCTGGAGTTCATCTACACCCCGTGGGTGCACTGGCCCGAGACTATGGTGACATACCTGCGGGAAGACAAGCTCCTGTTCACCGGCGACTTCTTCGGCTCTCATCTGGCAACATCCGACCTGTATGTTGTCGATGAAGGACAGGCATACGAATCTGCCAAGAGGTACTTTGCAGAGATTATGATGCCTTTCCGCACCAATATTCAGCGCAATCTCGATAAACTCCGTAATTACACCATCGACGTCATAGCACCGAGCCACGGACCACTGTACAACCGTCCCGAGTTCATCCTGAAGCTGTATCATAGCTGGGTCTTTGATGAGCCGGACAGCGTGGCGGTGATTGCTTATGTGTCAATGCACGGTACCACTCAGAAGATGGTGGAGTACATGACTGAAGCCCTGTCTCAAAAGGGAGTGTGTGTCAAGCAGTTTGACCTGGTGGAGGTTGATATCGGGAAGCTGGCTATGGCGCTGGTGGATGCCGCTACACTGGTCGTTGGTACTCCTACTGTCCTTGCAGGACTGCATCCAAAGGTAGCCTATGCCGCTATACTCGCCAATGCCCTCAGACCAAAGCTCAAGTTCGCTACCGCTATCGGTTCATACGGCTGGGGCGGGAAGGCTATAGAACAGCAACAATCACTCGTGCCCAATCTGAGCGTCGAGTTTCTTGCGCCGGTGCTGGTCAAGGGGTTCCCCAGGGAAGCCGACTTTGTGGCTCTGGATAACCTGGCAAGCCTGATTGCCGAAAAACATAAGGTACTGCCGATGCCTTCTTCCTGGCACATATCGCGGGTTTAGAAATCATCTACGGAGGTGGAGGATGTCACTGGACTTCAACATAATGGTCGGCGGGGAGGCGGGGCAGGGAATACAGACCATGGGTGCCGTCCTGGCTAAAGCCATGTCGCGCGGCGGTCTTCACATCTTCTCTGACCAGGACTATGAATCCAGGATAAGAGGCGGTCACAACTTCTTCCGGGTCAGGGTAAGAGATAGGGAGGTGATGGCGCTATCGGAGAAGGTGGACATCCTGCTTGCCATGAACAAAGAAACCATCGACCTGCACGAGAAAGAGCTGAAGAGCGGTGACAGCCGGATTATCTATGACGGCAGTGTGGTCAAGACGGGGGCTAAAGACGGCAGATTTCTGGACGTACCTCTGGCAAAGCTCGCCGAGGATACCGTAAAAAGCAAGCTGATGAGCAACTCCGTAGCGGTGGGCGCTGCCGTAGGACTGGTAGACTATGACTTCGAACTGCTTGCCGGTGTCCTTCAGGAGCAGTTCGCCAAAAGCGGCAAACTGGTGCAGGAAGCCAACGTAAAAGCCGCAAAAGCCGGTTATGACTATGCCCGGCAAAACGGCAGGCGCAATACGATGCTTAACGTAAAGCCCATCGGCAAGGGCAACCG
>JAUYDO010000188.1 GCA_030691835.1 Dehalococcoidia bacterium
TGATTGATGTCTTCAACCATGTACTGCCGCCTAGGTATCTCAAGGAGCGCGGCGAAAGAGCGGTGGCGAGGTTCTCTTCGCTGAACTACGCCAAATATCCTGAGGGTAACCCGGCGTTATCCAATATGGATGTCCGGTTCAGAATAATGGACAGGTTTGAGGGTCTGGTCCAGGTGCTGACCATAGCCGGACCGAATATAGAGAGCATAACCGAACCCGGAGACGCGGTGGAACTGGCAACAATAGCCAACGACGAAATGGCAGAGCTTGTCTACCGCTATCCCGATAGATTCGTGGCGGCTATAGCCTGTTTGCCCATGAGTGACGTCGATGCGGCGCTGAAGGAAGCAGACCGCGCTATAAACGACCTGAAATTCCGGGGGGTAGAGATATTTACCGATATTAACGGCAAACCCATCGACTCACCGGAGTTCTTGCCTCTTTACGAAAAAATGGAAAAGTATGACCTGCCGGTGTTTCTACACCCCCGCCGCGAGAACCTGAAGGCGGATTACCCGGGCGAGAAAGAGTCGAAGTACCTCATATTCACCAATTTCGGCTGGCCATATGAAACTTCTATATCCATGTCGCGCCTGGTGTTCGGCGGCGTGCTCCAGAAATACCCTGACCTCAAGGTCATCACCCACCACGCCGGCGCTATGGTGCCGTTCTTCTGTAACAGGATTAATTTAGCCCATGACTACCACGAAATGCGCCTGGGACGAAAAGGTGAACCCTATCTCACCCGACCGCGGCTGGACTACTTCCGCCGGTTCTACTGTGACACGGCGATACAGGGCAACACGGCGGCGCTGATGTGCGCCTATGCGTTCTTCGGCGCCGGGCACATGCTGTTCGGCACCGATGCGCCTCACGACAACCAGCTTGGGGAAAGATTCACCCGCGAGACCATCCGCTCCGTAGAGGAGATGACCATATCCGATGCGGAGAAGAAAATGATATTTGAAGACAATGCCAGAAGAGTCCTCCGCCTGCCGCTGTGAAAAAGCATCTGCGGATTCTCATTATGTGGCATATCCACCGTAGTCCCAGCGTATAACGGCGCTCCGCTTATCACAATTCCAAGACCCCGGCATCTATTCAGAGTCTCGCCCCCGAATTCGGGGCACATACTGAAGAGGTGCTCTTAGAAACACCTGGCTACTCGTGGGATGAGATAGCCAGGCGGCGCGAACAGGGCACATTTGGTTGACACTATCATCCGGTTATATTACCATTCAAGTACACAAGATGGTGCAGGAGGTGACTGGTGTAAAAGGCGTTTACAATTATCATCTAAGAACAGGGATTTTAATATTCAGTATATTGGGTTATGTGTGAGTGACAGAGTGCATTGTAAACCATGCACTTTATCTTATGCGTAGTTGATGGGGGATATGAAACAAGGATGTTGTGAAACTACCAGTGTATTCAGGAGGGCAATAAAATGTATTTTATAGATTGTGAGACCCACCTCTGGCCGCCAATGGATGACTTGAGCTATTTCCCCAATTTCAAAAGGTACAGTGCTACGGCTAAGGGACTTGGCGCCATACTCTCAAGCAAGGAGGCTCTTCTCCCTGAAAAACGCGTGGCAAGTGCCGATGCGCTAATTAAATCTATGGATGAAGGGGGCGTTACTCACTCGTGCACGCTTCCTGAAATAATGCTGGGTCTATCCTACGGGCACCGGGCACGTTCCACCAACGGTTGGCTAGCCAAGGAAATAGAAAAATATCCCGACCGGCTTATTGGTGTGGCTAATGTGGGACCCATTTCCATGAGAGGCAAAGGCGCCATATGGGAGCTTAAATATCTGGTGAAGGAACGCGGGTTCAAAGCCTGCAAGGTGTACGCACCTGATGATTGTCCGCTGAATGACCCGCAAATGTGGCCACTTTACGAAACTATTCAGGAGCTTGGGATTGCGCTCTTTGTGCATACGGGAATAGCATACCTGCAACCCGGTCGCAGTGCATACTGTCACCCTATGCTGCTGGAGCAGGTGTGCGCTGATTTCCCGGAGATTCCTATCGTGGCGTACCATATGGGATATCCTTACTTCCGTGAACTCATAATGCTCGCAATGTTGAACCAGAACCTGTACCTCAGTACCAGCCTTTTATGGCAATTAACCCGTGGTGACCATTCGCCAACATTGTTTGGCGAGATAATAGGCGAAGCCATCGCCTTTACCGGCACTGACAGACTCATTTGGGGGACAGATTGGTCCGGGAGTTATCTGTCTGTCAAAGCAATGACTGAAGTGGTGAAAAACTATCAGATACCGGAGGAAGTTCAGAAACGGTGTGGATATAGCCCATTAACTGATGAGGACAGACGAAAGTGGGCTGGTCTGAACCTGGCGAAAATCCTGAAAATAGAAGGAGGGACTAAATGAAATTTGAGAATCTGCTCAAACCTGTCAAGATTGGGTCGGTGAAAATCAAAAACAGAATATCCATGGCTCCGTGCAATGTGCACTTTTCTGATGGCAGAGGTTATCCGACTGATGCGGATACGTGCTATTACGCCGCCAGGGCAAAGGGCGGCATCGGCTTAACCATCGTGGGAGCAGTCATGGCGAACCGCGAGGATGCTGAGGCGGCATCCTTGGTCATACCCCGGCTGGATGATGTGTCACACGTCGGTCCGTTTCAGGAAATCGTGGAATCAATACACGAGTGGGACAGCGTGGCCTTTATACAGCTTGTGCCTGGTCTGGGAAGACAATCACGCCTCCCCAGAGCACCGGTCATGGTGCCGTCTATCGTTCCGATGGAGAAGCCAGGTGAGTTGGAAATCAAACAGTTGAAAGCTGTGAGCACTCGTTTTCTGCCCATGATACGGGGTGCTGGCTACGGGAATCTGAAAGAAATGACCATAGCAGACATTGCAAGGTTAGTAGAAAATTACGGAAAATCAACACTGCTGGCTTTGTATGCCGGTTTTGATGGGATAGAAATCCATGCGCCGCACGGTTATTTGGTACACCAGTTCCTCTCCCCGCGGACGAACAAGAGGACTGACCGCTACGGTGGACCTATTGAGAATCGCATGAGATTCCTGATGGAGCTAATAGATGTAACCAGAGCTACTGTTGAGGACAGGTGTGCCGTTGGGGTAAGAATCGCCGCTAATGAGCACATGCCAGGCGGAATGACTGTTGAGGATGTGGGGATTATAACCAAGGAATGTGTGAAGAGAGGGGTGGATTATATCCACCTGTCAGATGGGTGCATGGAAGCCCGCAAGTATTTCTTCCCGGAAGAAGAATCAGACCATCTGCTGGATGAGGCAAAGCAGATAAGACAGGGGCTTGGCGTTCCGCTGATAACGCCATCTGTCCATGACCCGGCACATGGCGACGCAGCGATTGCGGCTGGGAAGACTGACATGATATCCTTGGGGAGACAGTTAATGGCTGACCCCGACTGGGCTAATAAGGTAATGGAAGGCAGAGTAGGGGATATTAACAGATGCCGTAGAGATGCCACTTGTTTGATGTGGCTTTTTACTGAAGGTAGAGTAAGATGTGCTTATAATCCGAACCTTGGCAGGGAGAGATTTATGCCTGAGTACTGGCCTCAGAAAATAGATGCCAAGCTACCCCCCTCATTAATGAAAAAAGGTAAATAGTAAAAAACCACACGGGTGTGAATGAGGGATTGAGCAGTGGCTCAATCCCTCCCAGTCTATTGAGCCAATAGAACCCGAGAGTCAAAAACTATGTTAAAGTAAGACGTGAATGGCGGATAGCATCGGCAGCCAGGATTTAGGGACTCGCGTTGATTATGAATCATACCAGCCAAAGTCGCTTACAGCTTGCATCATAGCCCAGACATTGGCTTCAGTGGTTCTGGGCGGTAGTTCGCACCCCGGCGCTAATATAAAACCGCAGGGACATTTCTTTCCTTTCTCAATGGTCCTTTTTGTATATTCGTAGCCCCTGGCAAGTCATCAATACCATCTGTCCCGGCGTAACCCATAAATATAATTGAATAACAAATAGAAGAGTGTCCAGGTGAATTAAAGGAGGACTAAAAGGAGGACTAATATGTTAAAAGAAAAATGGCTTATTATTGATAGTCATATCCACTATATTCCAAAGAAGGCTGTTTCCAAAGCAGGTATTAGTGGGGGTTTTGACTATACAGCTCCTTTGCGCGGAGAAATGGTCACTTCATATGGAAGGGCGCAAGATATTGAAGGGATGATACAGATAATGGAGGACTCAGGAGTCGACTTGGCGGTACTAAACCAGACAGCCTGGAGTCCGCAAGGAATTGAAATGTGCAAAATAATGAATGACAGTTATGCCGAAGTAGGACAGAAGTATCCCGGCAAGTTCATTCTATGTGGTCACGTCCCGCTACAACAGGGACAGGATGTTATAAATGAAATCGACCGCTGTATAAATGCTCTTGGCATCAAGGGTATGGCACTGGTATCTTCTATGCCTGATGTTTCTCTCGATTCACCCCAAATGTGGACTGTCTACGAAAAAATCAACGACCTGGATGTTCCGATTGTTGTTCATCCCACAGTTAGAGTTCCCATATGGGGAGGGGGAAAGAAATACGGTATGTGCTGGTCAGTTGCCAGAGAATACGACATCGCAAAAGCCACAGTGGAAGTTATGTACGGCGTACTCAAAGATTTCCCAAATCTAAAATTCCTGATGCCACATTATGGAGGTGGCATGCCAGGTCAAATAGGTAGACTCAGAGCGCAATACAATCCCGATAATAGGAACTGGGGCACAGCTGGCGAAATTAAGTTTTCAATCAAAACGCCAAGAGAGCTTGATGAAATGGGATTATCACAGGCTTTTGACGAGTTGTTTGATAAATTGTATTTTGACATGGCCGGAGCTGGTGGCGGCTGGATACCAGCGATAAAGGCGGCTATAAATACTATAAGAACTGACCGAATATGCTTTGGCACAGATTACCCTTATGATATTCACACTCCTGAGGATATAAGAACGTTTATAACCAATATTAAGACTCTTGACATCCCGGAGCATGATAAAAGATTAATATTAGGAGAAAATATTAAGAGACTCTTTAATATCTAAGCGGTAGATACAAATAGCGATTAACTCAAAACCAAGAGAATTTAGGGCTCCCAAACTTAGATCTAGTGCATAGTTACTCGGCTACGCGATACTAATATTGAAAGGGCTTTTTTAACGAGAAACGTGACCTGGTTTCCAAGTTGGGGATTAAAGTGTACCCTTCGGAAGATGGGAAAGTCATCCGTATATCTTCAGTCCTGCAATTTGCCCCTTCACCATTAAAGTTTCCCCTCAAAAAATCAGCATCGCATCACCGAAGCTGTAGAAGCGGTACTGGTGTGCGATGGCTTCCCGATAAGCCCTGCCTATTAGCTCTTTGCCGGCGAAGGCGGAAACCAGCATGAGCAGGGTCGATTTGGGCAGGTGGAAGTTGGTTATCATGGCATCGGTAACTTTGAACTGGTAGCCGGGCAGTATGAATAGCTTTACCCAGCCTTCAAATGGCGACACGGTGCCGTCAGCCTGGACTGCCTCTTCCAGCAACCTCACCGTCGTCGTGCCGACGCAGATAATGCGCCGGCGCTCTACCCTGGCCTGGGTAATCTCACGGGCGACTTCTTGACTTATAACGCCGTACTCCGGGTATATCGGGTGCTCGAGCGGGTCTTCCTCGCGGATGGGGCGGAAGGTGTTCAGCCCTATGTGCAGGGTCACAAACAGGCACTTCACTCCCTTATCTTTGATTTTGTCGAGTAGCTCCGGCGTGAAGTGCAGTCCGGCAGTAGGCGCGGCGACACTGCCCTCTTTTTCGGCGAAGACCGTCTGGTAGCGCTCCGGGTCGGAGAGCGGAGTGTGGATATACGGCGGCAGGGGCACCTTACCGAGCCGTGGCAGTACCGATTCATCGGAGAAGCTGATAACCCTTATTCCGCCGTCCCTGAGCTCCTGTACTTCCGCGGTGACTCCGCCGTCCAGTTCCAATCTGGTGCCGGCTTTCACCTTTTTCTTAGAGCCGACCAGGGTCTCCCATATGTTGGGCTTGAGCCGCTGTAGCAGAAGGATTTCCGCTTCGCCGCCGCTGTCTATCCGCCTGGCGAAGAGGCGGGCGCGTATAACCCGGGTATCATTGAAGACCAGGACATCGCCTGCTTTGAGATATTCAGGCAGTTCGAAGAACCTGCGGTGCTGTATCGAGCCATCGCTCCGGCACAATACCATTAGCCGTGAATGGTCCCTGTGCTCAACGGGTGTCTGCGCGATAAGCTCCTGAGGCAGTGTGTAGTCAAAATCGGTGGTTTTCATATCCCGCAATGAGAATTCTAACAGCAAACAAGGTACAGGTGCAAAGAAATTTAAGCAACGAGTTGCTCCGAAAATAGACTTTCGCAGGAAGATGCGCCCATCCGCTGACCCCTTCCCAACGGGAAGGGGAACAAGTTTTTAGAGAGGGGGCTGCGCCCCCTCTCGTCCGCCTCTGTCGGACTGCACCTCTGCTCAATATGTCATTGCGAGACCCGCCAGTGGTCCGCCTAAGGCGGACGTAAATGGGCATAAAGGAGTCCTTCGAAAATAACCCCTTTCAACCTCCCTTTATCACCCCTGCGAAACGTGTCCCGTTCCCGTATCCAGTACGGGACAAGACCTGATACGTGAACGGGACAAGCTTCGCGGGAATGACAGATTGTTTCTAAACACCCCCTCAAATGGTACTATTTGCATTTGGTTGTTT
>JAUYDO010000225.1 GCA_030691835.1 Dehalococcoidia bacterium
AGTCGGTGCCGAAGAGCAAATGGTCAGCGCCACAGAAATGGGTCTTCATGACCCCATAATCTCCTGGAAGGTTATACCGGTAGACGCAAAAGCCTTCTGGCATTGCCCGAGAATATCAGCTCCTTTTCAGCCTCCGGGATGTCCATCTGCTCTATGGCTTCTATCGTGTTTCTGGTGCAGTAGTATCCGAACTGGGGGTCCATGGGCGCATCCGTCCCGAAGAGCAGGTGGTCTGCCCCGAAGAAGTGATAGGCGCACATCAGCGCCGGCGTGTTCCCCACAATCGCCGTATCATTATAGAACCTGCGGAAATAGTCAATATGAGGCTCGGTAAGTCCCACCTTGTAATCGGCTTTATCAAGCATCTCGGCGAAATTGTAGTGGTTGACTATTCTGGCGGCGAAGAAGGGCACCATGCCGCCGCAGTGATGGGTGATTATCTTGAGCCTGGGATATTTTTCCATAACCCCGCTGAAGACCAGCCGCGTCATGGCTACGGTGGTTTCCCATGGCAGTCCCCACAGATGCCAGACAAAATATTTGGATTCAGTTTCTTCAGCATAGTTGGGAACTTTCGGACTGGACTGCGGATGAAACCAGATGGGCAAATTATGCTGGCACATCTTCTCGTATATGGGAAGGAATTCGGGACGGTCCACCGCCTTCCCGTCAATCGGGATTCTGACCAGTATCCCTCTCAGTTTCAGGTCATTTACGGCTCTATCAATTTCCTTGAGGGCTGCGTCAATGTTGCCGAGGGGAATCGTCGCCACTCCGGCTACGAACCGCTCAGGATATTTATAGACTATCTCTGCCATTTCATCGTTAATTCTTTTAGCGAGGTCAACAGCTTCTTTTGGGCCGGCCAGCTCCTCCACGGTAGTTCCGGGAAGAGTCAGCACCTGTGCCACAACCGGGTGCCTGTCCATGATGCGAAACCGCACGTCAAGGTCATATACTGCGGGATTGGTCTTAATTACTTTAATGTATTGCTGTTTGGCAAGCACCATGTCCCTGAATTTGGGCAGGACCAGATGGGCAAAGATGTCAATTTTCATTACTCCTCCTTAGTGCGTAAGGTCACTCTTAAATGTCATAGATGACTGGGCTACCTGTCAGCGCATAACCCCGGGCAGCCAGAGAGCTATGACCGGGAAGGCCATAACGAGAGCCATACCTATCAGGTCCAAATAACAGAAAGGCAGAGCCGCGCGATAGCAGTCCCCCATGGTGGTATCCGGGGGAGCCACTGCCTTCATGACAAAACAACACATGCCGAAGGGAGGCGATATGAGTGCCATCTCTATATTAATCATGGTCACCACGGCAAACCAGATTTCGTTAATGCCCAGAGCATGTACCACAGGCATGAACAGCGGCATGACAATCATGATGATGGCGGTGGCAGCCATGAACATACCCATAATCAGTACTACAAGCTGCATGGCAATAAAAACCAGGATGGGAGCCACCGCCAGGCTGGTAGCAAGTTTTACCAGTCCTGCGCTGGCACCGCTGAAAGCCAGTATCTGGCTGAAGGATATGGCGCCCATAACTATCAAAAACACCATGACGGAAATGGAAACGGTGCCGCTAAAAGACTTCTTCACCATGCCCCAGTTCAGACGCTTATAAAAAGCAGCCAGAATGAAGGTGCCCAGGGCACCTGCGGCGGCTGCCTCTTCAGGTGTGGCAATCCCCACGAAAATGGAGCCGACGACCAGAAAGACGATGAAACCAAGCGGGAGTATGTATTTACTTGTAGCTGCCAGCTTTTCTAACATGGGTGAGGGAGGCACCGGGTAGGGAGGTGCGATTTCGGGCTGCAAGTGACACCTTAATATGATGTACGTGGCATACAGTGCAGCCAAGAGCAGTCCGGGCATGATGATAGCTATCAGAAGCGCGCCGATGGAAATTTCGGCTACAGCACCTAAAAGGACGCCCAGTGAAGTGGGGGGTATCATTATCGCCAGCCCACTGCTGCCGAGTATGGGTCCGAGGCTCATGGACTTTTTATAGCCCCGTTTCTCCATCTCCGGCACCAGCGTTGAACCCAGCATGGCTACGCTTGCCATACTGGCGCCGGTAAAGGTGGCGAATATAGTTCCGGCAACCACCGACAGCAAGCCAAGCCTGCCGGGAAGACGCCCCAGCCACTTATCGAGGGCGTCTACCATTTTGGGAGCCAGACCGGAGTGAAGCATCACCTCGCCCATGAGGATGAAGAGGGCGACGGGCAACAGGGTGAAGGTGGTCAACCCGGAGCTGAAGCTGACAATAAGCTGCCTGAGACCGGTTTCTCCGCCAAACCACAAATATACGCCGATGACGTTAATTATCACAAAGGCGAAGGCAATGGGCAATCCTGTTAGCATCAGGACTAATAAACCGCCAATTATGGCTATAAGAGTTAAATACCACTCCATAAGATATGCACCTCAGAATTCTTCAAAGGCTCGTTTTAAAGCCAGTTCCTCCGCTTTTTGCCTCTCAAAACGCGAGGCCCTCCATTCCCTCCAGTAGCCCCGGGTTCTTCTTATGAGCTGGATGAAAAGTAGCAGGGAACCCAGAGGAATACAGAGGATTATAGGTGCTCTGGGGAATCCCACTGCCTTGTAATAGGTAGTGCCCTTCACAAAATCTGTCCAGACTACCTGGACGCCGTACCAGACGATAGCCAGAATGAAGACCGCGCCAATAATGGATGTAACCATGTTAAGGATTGCCTGGGTCTTCGGCTCCAAGCGGTTAATCAGAACATCCATTTTCACATGGGCGTCTTTTTTCAACACCCAAGCTGCGCCCATGAACGTCATGAGCAGCAGAATATACTCGCTGACCTCTATCACCCAGAGTTGAGCTTTTCCTGAAATTACACGATAGATAATCTCGACATCTACGGACAGCATGGAAAAGCCGATAAGAATACATGCCATGTAAAACAGGAAACCAATGAAGCGGTCGAAAATGGCTCCTGATGCCCTCATATTTTAATCAGATTCCCTTCCGAAGGTGCCCTGCCTTCCCTCTCTTCATAAGACCGGGAAGGCAGGGCACGGCTTATTTATGCGGCTATTTGGCTATTTCTCTCCAATCACCAGCTTTTTCTCTTAGCTTGGGACCCCATACCGGGTCATCTTTAACTATTTCTTTCCAGTTTGACTCGTAGAAAAGCTCAAGATATTTTGCCTTGTCTTCCGGTGAGAAGGTGACAAACTCCACGCCTGCGGCTCTAATCGTCTTAAGTCCCTCATCTGCTATCGCCTGCTTCATAGGGATGGATTCTACCTCGGTCTCTATCATGGAGTCCTTAACTATTTTCTGCAGGTCAGCAGGAAGCCGGTTAAGCCTATCCAGGTTGATTACCAGAGCCAGGTCTCCCCCGGAGTAAATGGTATGGTTTACAACGTACTTACTCACCTCATAAAGTTTCAGGGTGACTTCAGTTAGTACTCCTATGAAATGCCCATTAACCAGTCCGCGCTCCTGGGCAGTATATATATCCCCAAGCGGTATTGTTAAAGGCGAAGCACCCAGAGCCCGGGCAAAGTTCGCATCGGTGCCGATGGCGCGAAGCTTGAGTCCTTTTACATCAGCAACTTTCCTTATTGGCACCCGGGACCACAGGTAACGGTCGTTAGGAAAGTCCAGCGCGCCCAGTTCATAAAGATTGACCGTTGCCAGTAATCCATTGAGCACCTCAAACCAGCCCCTCTGGCGCAATTCCTGAGGGGTACCTATGAGCAGTTGTACCGCATTAGTAGCCTTGGCCATTGATGCAATGTATGTTCCGGGGATTCCGCCCAGGTCCACCACGCCCGTACTGATAGCCCCCGGCTGGTCAAAGCCACCTATCACCTCCGGTCCGCCCAGGTAGTCAATAACCAGCCGTCCATTGGACTTCTGCTCGACCTTCTTGGCGAACATTTCCAGTGGTCCCACTACCTGCGGTACTTTGGAAAAGACTACTGCCTTAAGTTTAATAACTTCAGGTTTTGGTGCTGGTGCTGGCGCTGGTTTTGGCGCCGGAGCTGGCGCTGGTTTTGGTGCTGGTGCTGGTGCTGGCGCCGGAGCCGGAGCAGGTGCCGGAGCAGGTGCCGGGGCTGGTGCCGGAGCCGCACAGCTGCTTAGAATCAGAGCACCCAGTAAGATGGTTACCAATGAAATTAGAAGCATCCTTTTCATTTGTTACTGTCCCTCCCTCTTATCAGAATTTGAATTTGAATAAGTGACGTACAATCAAGTGCTCTTATATTGGCAT
>JAUYDO010000293.1 GCA_030691835.1 Dehalococcoidia bacterium
CAGCGCCAGCAGAAGGGGTAGGTATGACGAATCCTCTCACTGCGATAGAGAAGCCCGCGGCTTTCCAAATCAGCGATAATGTCCTTATCCGCATCCTTGACGAACTTGCCCGAGAACGGATAGGTGCCGATGATTCTACCCTCCAGATTGACGGGGTGAACAAGCTCTAGTTGGTGGGCCCTCCCGGCGTCATAGTCGACCTCGCCGTATGCGGGCGCGACATGGACAATGCCGGTGCCGTCCTCCATGGAAACAAAGCTCTCCGCGATTACCGGATACACACCCGGCTGTTCCATTACGGTGTCTGAAGGCCGGATGAGCATTCTGGTGCTGCTGATCCCGAATTCGCTCGGATTGAAGAGCGGTTCGTACTTGAAATCGGTCAGATCCCAACCTTTACACCTGAGCACCACAGGTGTGTCACCAAGCCCGACCGGTTTCAGGCGTTCAGAAGCGAGGATGAGGTACTCGCTATTGACCTGCACCACAGCGTATTCGGCATCAGGGGATACAGCCAATGCGCTGTTTCCCGGCAATGTCCATGGAGTAGTCGTCCAGGCTAGCAGGTACATATCATTGTCACGAACAAGCTCCAGAAGCCTCTGGGCAAAGCTCGCGCGGTGAGTCTCACGCAATTCGGCAACAAAGCCGGGCCACCGCGATTTCAAAACCCGAAACTTTACATAAACTGATGGGTCTTCCGTATCTTCCTGGTAGCCCAGTGCCACTTCGTGGGAGCTTAGTGACGTGCCACAGCGGGGGCAGTGCGGCGTAACCTTGTATCCCTGATATATCAACCCCCTGTCCCAGAGCTGTTTGATGAGCCACCAGCAGGTCTCCATGTACTGGTTATCCATGGTGACGTAGGGGTGCTCCATGTCAACCCAGAAGCCTATACGCTCGGTCATCGCCTCCCAGGTTTTGAGGTAGCTGAAGACGCTGTCGCGACATTCCGAGTTGAATCTGGCGATGCCGTACTGCTCAATCTGTGGCTTGCTCGAGATGCCCAGCTTCCTTTCCACCTCAAGCTCCACGGGCAGGCCGTGCGTGTCCCAGCCGGCGATGCGCGGGGCGTAGTAGCCCTTCATCACCTTGTAGCGGGGGATGACGTCTTTGAAAACGCGGGCAAGCACATGATGGATGCCGGGATTGCCGTTGGCGGTGGGCGGACCCTCGTAAAGGGTAAAGCGCGGTCCGCCTTTCCGCGCGGCGACACTGCGCTCGAAGGCATTTTTCTCTTTCCAGAGCGCCAGTATGCGCTCTTCGAGTTTCGGAAAGTCTACTCTACTGTTTACCGGTTCAAACATGATATACCTCTCTAATTATGTTAGTGGTGTGAAGCCTGTGTTTACAAAAACGACATATCTCCTAACCCCGCCCAATTCTCACCCTGTCATTACGAGGAGTCCGCCCAGGGCGGATCCGCCTCAGGCGGACCTCTAGCGCTCTCGCAATGACGTAATGAGAGACTTCTGCAATATTAGACGCTCCCTCTTTAAAATAAAAGTCCCGTCCACCAAGGGACGGGACAGTTGACCCGTGGTACCACCCTGCGTTCCGCCAGAGGCGGACGCTCTCTAGGACACATCATCATGTCCTCATCATTGATAACGGTTGACGGCACCGGCCAGGTCTACTTGGCTATTCACCGTTCGATTGGCGGCTCGGGAGGGATTTTCAGAGCGACTGTCGTGTCTGCTCCCACCGTACCAGACTCGCTGTGCGACTGTCCTTCTCCTACTCTTCTCCGTCACAGCCCTTACATGCTATAGGTTAGCACACCTGCGGTGACAATTCAAGAAATTACACTTGTTGAGTTCCCTCCGAAACTCAAAGTAAAGCACTAGAATCCCCCTCAGCAGACTAATCCATCTCAATCTCCCTTCAGGGTGAATCCTTATTCAGGGTGAACCCTTTAAGAAAGGGAGAGGTTCTGGTTTATCTTTTAACGCAAATAAGTACTATATATATCTGCCAATGCACCTGGCGATTTGCTTCAGCTCCTCCATCAGCCGGCTGAAGTCGGATGGAGTAAGGGACTGCAGTCCATCCACAAGTGCTTCTTTGGGGTTCGGGTGGACCTCAATCAGAAGTCCATCCGCACCGGCGGCAATCGCCGCCCTGGCTATCGCCGGCACCAGCGAATAGTGCCCCGATGCGTGGCTGGGGTCTACAATCACCGGCAGATGGCTGAACTTCTTGACCACCGGGATGGAGCCGATATCCAGGGAGAACCGCGTGCTGTCCTCGAACGTCCTGATGCCGCGCTCGCACAGGATGACCTGGTTGTTGCCCTCCTTGAGCAGGTAGTCAGCGGCGGTGAGCCACTCGGTGACCGTGCTGGCTAGACCTCGCTTTAGCACCACGGGGTGATTGCTCTTACCGATTTCCGTGAGCAGGACGAAGTTCTGCATGTTACGGGCGCCGACCTGGAGGATATCGGCGTGCCTGGCTACTATATCAACGTCTTTTGTATCGACTACCTCGGTGACGACAGGGATACTGAACTCTTTGCCAACTTTTTCCAGCATCTCAAGCCCCGCCTCTTCGAGTCCCTGGAAGCTGAAGGGCGAAGTACGCGGTTTAAAGGCGCCGCCGCGCAGCACCGAGGCGCCGGCTCTCTTTACCACCTTCGCCGCCTCTCTTATCTGGTCTTCACTCTCCACGGCGCAGGGTCCCGCCATGACCACCACACGGTTGCCCCCGATTTCCACCCCGCC
>JAUYDO010000089.1 GCA_030691835.1 Dehalococcoidia bacterium
TAAGAGTATGATTAATAAGGTTGCCTATTTCGCTTATGGTTCCAATATGAGTATCTCAAGGTTGCATAAGCCTGAACGAGCACCTTCAGCGATAGTTATTGGTCCTGCCAAGCTCGTTGATTGGCGTTTTGTCTGCAACAAGCAAAGTAAGGATGGTTCAGCGAAAGCTAATATTATGCGAAGTCCTGGCGACACAGTATGGGGAGTATTGTACGAGATAAATTCTTCAGAACTCCAAAATCTGGATAATGCTGAGAAAGGGTATGATAGACGTTGTTTAAATATAGTTGATTGCGAAAATAATGAAGTCGTGGCTAAGACCTATATTTCTGAAGAAACCACTAGCGATACCAGACCCTACACTTGGTACAAGCAGCTAATAGTACAGGGTGCACGCGAGCATTGCTTACCGGTGTCTTACATAGAATTTCTAGAACGCATTGAGTCAAAACCAGATAAGGCTGAACATAGCTGAAAACTACCCTTTCACCACTCCCAGCGGCACCGCTTTGGCTACCTTGTGGGGGATGCCCCCGTAAAACGGGGACTAAAACACCCTACAGCGCTTTAAGTCGGTCTGCCCACCGGCATGATGTATAAAGGTCTGTACCGCTTGTCCAGTCGCAGCACTGTCCTGACCTGCTCATCGTAGAAGGCGCCGATGGCAAAGGTGTCGAGCCCCAGCGCGGTGGCTTGAAGATAGATATTCTGACCTGCGTGCCCAACCTCCATGTGGACGTACCTTTGACCTCTCTCGCCGTATCTATCCATTGTCCGCTCGTACTCCGCGCAGATGACCAGGCTCACCGGCGCTTGAATAATGCCTTCCTCACCCAGGGCTACTCCTGCCAGTTCCGCTCTCAGATCGCCCTGGTGGTGCAACTTCAGTAAGTGGCTATCTATTTCATAGTGGTATACGCCGGCACCCACGCCTTCAACGCTGTCTTGCCCGCAAACCACGAAAACCTCCAGCGGGTAGGTGGCTCCGGCGCTGGGCACAGCCTTCAATCCCCAGCGTGGCTCGGTTATGCCCTGCGCCGACCACAGCAACTGCGAAAGCTCCGAAAGGGACAGCGCTCCGGGGCGGAACTTCCTGACCGACCTGCGCCCGGCAACGGCTTCCGCCAGCGATATGCCGCCTTTGAGGTTTGGCGGAGATAGTTGTATTGTATCTTGCAACCCTACCCCCTCAACACAAGTTGTCATTCTGAGACCGCCTTAGGCGGTCTCAGAATGACATGCTCATACTACCCTTTAACAACCCCCAATGGCACCACTTTGGCTATCTTGCGGGAGATACCCGCCTTATGCGTGACCTCCACCACCTCGGCAACGTCCTTGTACGCCTCTGAAGCTTCCTCAGCCAGTCCGCTCATGCTCGCCGCCTTGACGGTTATGCCCCTTGATGCTAACTCGTGGAGGACATCACTGCCCCTTACATTCCGCTTCGCGGCGGTGCGGCTCTCCATCCTCCCAGCGCCGTGACACGTGGAGCCGAAGGACTCCTTCATTGCAGTCTCGGTGCCAATCGCTACAAATGAATAGCGTCCCATGTCTCCGGGAATCAGCACCGGCTGACCGATATTGCGGTAGATAGCCGGCACATCGGGATGTCCCTTGGGAAAAGCCCTGGTAGCGCCCTTGCGATGGACGCAGAGAGTTATTTTCTGCCCGTTTACGGTATGTTCCTCTATCTTAGCGATGTTATGTGCTACATCGTAAACTTGCTCCAGTCCAAGCTCTCTGGGACCTTTATTAAAGACCCTGATAAAGCACTCCCGCGCCCAGTGGGTGATGCACTGCCGGTTCGCCCAGGCGTAGTTGGCGGCACAAGCCATTCCCGCCAGGTAGTCCTGCCCCTCTGGTGAGTTCACCGGGGCGCAAGCAAGCTGTCTATCGGGCAGGTTGATGCCGTAGCGCTTCACTGCCTCACCCATCAAGCGCACGTAGTCGTCACAGACCTGGTGCCCGAAACCGCGAGAGCCGGTGTGAACCATTAGTAAAACTTGACCCTCCTCCATGATACCCATCACCTGCGCCGCTTCACGGTCATAGATTTCATTGACAACTTCCACTTCCAGGAAGTGATTGCCTGAACCCAGGGTACCGAGCTGCGGCGCGCCGCGCTTCTTCGCCCGGTCGCTAACCTTCTCCGGGTTGGCTCTCTTCATACAGCCCGATTCCTCTGTTACCATGATGTCGCCGGCTTCACCGTATCCTTTTTCCACCGCCCACTGCGCGCCCTTTAGCAAGACCTTCTCCATCTCCTTCTCGTTCAGCCTAATCTTTCCCTCGGAGCCTACTCCTGAAGGGATATTAATGTAGAGGGCGCTGGTTAACTGCTCAATTTTGGGCTTAACCTCTTCCTCGGTTAGGTTGGTGCGGAGGAGCCGGGCGCCGCAGTTGATGTCAAAGCCTACGCCACCCGGTGACACCACGCCATCCTTCAATCTGGTAGCGGCTACGCCGCCAATGGGGAAGCCGTAGCCCGGGTGGATGTCCGGCATAGCCAGTGAATACCCGACAATGCCGGGCAGAAAAGCCACGTTAGCCACCTGCAGATAGGCTTCGTCCTCCCAGATGTGCCTGAGCATGGACTCGCTGGCATAGATTAGTCCCGGCACCCTCATGCCCTGTTTATAGGTCTGCGGGATTTCCCAGCGGTAGTCGTCTATCTTGTTGATTACGCCCTTCCAGGGTACTGCCATGGTCATCACCCCCTAAATATCCAGCAGGACTTCAACCCTGTAGCCATCGTCTTTCACAATTTTCGTCATATGATAGGTCGCCGCCTTGACTCCTATCTTAAGCTCGTGCTTCGTCTTATCGACCTTCTCCCCGAATGCTGTAGCCTCCAGGTGCGTGTCGCTGAGCTTATTTATCTCAAACCTCTTGAACAGCACATTTTCGACGTCAAAGAGATATATAAGCTCATTAAGCCATGCCACCAGTAAAATTTCTTCGTCAGGCGCATCTACCTCGATATTCCTCTGCAAAATTTCATCTACGCTGTCTAGCTCGGTTATAAGGCTGAACAGACCCCTCGCGGCATTAACGAACGCATCTTTCAAATCGGCGCCATAAGCCCTGATGCCCACATCCGCGGTGTGGTCGATAATCTCAAAGTCCTTGTTCATATTGCTGTGGTACTCATTATAGCATAACAGAAAAGGTCATATAGGACACCAAATAGAAAGGCTCAGTCCTGTGGACTGAGCCTTAACCCGGACAAGCCTGAACCAAATCTAAGCGATTTTGTATACGGTTTGAGCAGAAATCAAAATAATAACCCATGTCATTCTGGCGAAACTTGTCCCGGTCCCGTATCCAGTACGGGACGAGACTTGATACGGGAGCCAGAATCCCGAATGTATTAGAAACGAACCCTGCGTGGAAAGATTTTTACAACGAAATTATTGGTCTGGATTCTCCACCTATGGCGGACTGGAATGACAGCGATAGGTGGTAATTCTGCTGAATTCCTTGACTCTAGCCTTGAATACCGGTAAGCCAATTTAATATGTGTCTTTCCATCCGCCTCAGGCGGACAAGCTTTGCGCAAGACTTTAGATTAAAGCGCCTAAATAAAGTGTATGGGAACTACCTACTGGGTATTCTTATCTCCTATTCTGTCCACGTCCATGAAGTCTTTATCGTGAATGGGGACGATGATGTCGGCGATTTCTTTCACCTTGAGCATGCTGTCGTAGGCTTGTACAGCGTTCAGCAGGATGCCGGGCACTATAATAGGCGACGGCGTTCCCGGTGGCGGGTCGAAATTGCGCTTGATACAGCAAAAACCGGTGATGACCGCTTTGCCCGCCTCGGTGTCCACCACGACGCTCTGCGCCCCGGCGCAGTGCCCCGGTGTCAGCACCACGCTTACGCCATCTACTATCTTGTGGTCACCCTCAATCACCTCGAACTTCACATCCTCGAATTTGTCATGTAGATAGGTAAAGCGCTGTACCGGGTGAGGGTTACGCGCCGCCTCTAGCTCTGCTTTCTGGACGATGAATCTGGCATTAGAGTACCTGCGCGCAAGATGCACATGGTCTTCATGCATATGGGTAAGAATGACAATGTCTATAT
>JAUYDO010000038.1 GCA_030691835.1 Dehalococcoidia bacterium
GCCAAGGCCCAAGGCGTCAGTCACTCAATGGTCCACCGCATTTGGGACGCCCATGGATTGCATGGTATCACGGGTTGAATGGCAAGAAAAAATATCGCCCATAACCCGTACCGATTCATCCAATTTACAACCTTATTGTACGCTCCCATTTGCTCACTTATTGCTACTCGTTTGCCCAGATAACCAGCGTAGTAGCCGCTAAGTTCTCCGAGAGCTCCACCTATGCTGGCAGCCAGAGCTACCATTACTGGATTCCAGGTTGTAGCGGCAGCTATCATTATTGATGTAGCTACAGGAACAGGAACTATCACCGTCAAGTTGCAGACCAGTGTAGTCGTAAATATACTCAGATAAGCCAATGGAGCAAATTCATTCAATGGAAGGAGAAGGCGCGTCCCAATCCTCCGCATCAGGTAAGCCAAGCCAAAGCTAAAAGCGATGAGTACCAGAAGCGATGCAACGAGACGCAGCCAATAAATCTGATTCCCTTTTTTCATTTGGCGTACATACGGAAGTTTGACAACCATACGGCGAATAGTATATCATATTTTTTGGTTTCTTTGGAAGAATTATGAGAACTTAGTGCTCTCGTTGCTGGAGTATGGTGAGAAATGGGCAACGATGCTAGGAATAATCGAGGGAGTTTATACTAGGATAGCTACGGGTTTCAATAAGAAGGAGGTGCCATTAAGGATGAAAGAGGGAGTTTGGCGGATAAAAACCGAAGGCGAAGATCATATCGTTGGATTTAAGGCCGGGGTAGACGATGGTGAAGTTTTACTTGATGGCAAGATAGTTGACTCGCAGCATTCATCTCGTATGGGTGTACTCACGAAAATGTCTTTCGCAATTGATGGGAAACCTGCCAAAGTGCAGCGTCGTGACCTATTAAGCGAGCATTGGGAGTTGGTCTTCGAGGGAAGAGTCTACACGGGATAAGAGACTCAATAAAGAACTGAGGAGGAAAAAAGTGGAGAATAAAGCGACAGAAAAGGACAGTTTTCCTGTCAAGCTCACCTTCCGGCAGAAGGCTTTTCTTAGTAAGCTTCTTGATGTCTACCGAGAGATGCAGGCACCTCTCCATTACAGTGTGATTGCGGAACGGCTGGGCTTGAGCAGTTCGACTGCCTACGATATGTTGAGACTGCTTGAGCAAAAAGGCATGGTAATCTCTGAATACGTTACACCGAAAGTAACTTCCGGCCCCGGCCGGTCAAGCATCCATTTCTCCCCGACGGCAAAGACAATCGACCTATTCTCTCTCCTTGCCGGAGAGAGACATGAGCAAGAAGGGTGGGATGATGTCAAAGCCCACATTTTAGCCAGTCTGAGCCAGGGAAAGGCCTCTGAATACGAGGACATTTTGCGTGAACTGCTTGCCCGCATGCCTGAGGCAAGGTCGCCGCTGGTGCATTGTGCTGAAGTGATAACTGCTCTTTTACTCAGTCTGAGAGGTACCAAGCACACATTTGGGCGACGAACCCCGGCGAGAATCATTTTGGACGCCCGCGTTGGCAAACTGGGGATGAGCATACTAGGTGGACTTGCCCTCGGCCTGTGCCTGGCTGACCGAAGAGTGCAGCAGCGCCTGGGTAATTATCAGGAGTACACTGAGAAATACGAAGCATCACTACAGGAACTGAGTCGCGACAGCCTGGTCAAGCTGCACCAGTTTACTCGGGAAGTTTGGGATATTTTGAAGGCACCGTCTCGCTAATTTTTTTAGCTATTTATTTGGTTTCTTTCGGACTCAAGAATTAAAAGCGAAGTGCGCCCAGGGTGCTGGTCAGATTGAGAAGATTTCAGTTGCCCTGTTCAAAATCCCGCCAGGGCAACTAGAGAAGGATTGAAAATGAATGCTGCAGAAGCATCTAAGAATGAAGCTTGGCGATGGGCTAAGATTGCCTCCAACGTCTTTCACCCATGGGCTGTTTTAGTCCCGGTATTAGCTCTGGCGGCTTACCGGGCAACAGGTAACCCACGTGAGTGTATCAAATGGACTCTGATAGCCTTTCTACCGGCAACAGTATTTCCTCTCATTTATGCAAAAATCAGAGCTACGGTTCTGTCTCGGGGTGGAAGCCAGCAGAAAATCTCCCGCTCCCTTGTCCGCAATGACCCAGGCCAACTCTTTGTTATGACCGGCCTTTTTGGCGTTCCCTCTGCTGCTATTCTTTACTATCTTAATGGGCCGAGGAATCTCCTTGTCATAGTTCTCGGAGTTACCGCGGTTATGTTCGTTGTAGCCCTGGTAAACTTGAGGTATCGAGCAAGTTTTCACCTGGCAATGGTCACCAGCATGCTGACCGCACTATGGTTCCTCTTTAGCACAGTTTCTCTTGTGAGCTTTCTCCTGGTACCCATCCTGGGTCTTTCCCGCTACCAGCTTGGTGAACACACGCCAGCGCAAATAGTAGCCGGTTTTCTGATTGGTCTGGTGGTTGGGGGAGCCGTCTTCTATGGCATGGGACTCACTACCTGAACGCACAGCTGATCTCACAACATAGGTGCTTATTTGGTGGCCGAAACTTGGATTTGGAAAGGAAGCAAGAACGGTGACCGCTAAAATCTTGTCTGGCAGCTCCGCTAACCTGACACTCTAGATAACTACTATGCATATAAATTTTGTAAGGAAGATGGTATATGGGAATGATGAGAATAAGAGGCGTTACGGTGGTTGTTCGAAAAGATGACAGACCCCATAGTCTACTTGTGGGATTGGAAAGAAAGGTTTTGGCTTCGCATGGGATGGGCACGACCGTTGAAAGTGAAGGGGAAAAGAGAAAAACCTAGTCAGACTTAGGGATACTCTTTAGCTCGTTACCTTGGTTAGATCACATATCTGAATCATGTAGTGTTTTTGGTCGTATTCGACCATAAGAGGAGGGTTAATATAGCTGTTAAGGTAGTTACTGATAACACGGCTGATATTCCATCTCAGTTAGCAAAAGAGCTGGATATCGCGGTAATACCGTCATACGTGATCTTTGGGAGCACATCCTACCGCGGCGGGATCGATATAACCGAGGACGAGTTCTATCAGAAGCTGCTGGATGGGCCGGTTTTGCCTGCCACCTCCCAGCCCACCCCGCAGGATTTCATCGAAGTCTATACCAAGCTTGCTAAGGAAGCAGACGGAATTCTCTCCATTCATATATCTTCCAAGCTGAGCGGCACAATCAACTCCGCCGAACAAGCCAAGAAGTTGGCCAATGTCAAATGCCCTATTGAAATCATTGATACCCAGAACTTATCCACGGCGTTGGGGTTGATTGTCATCGCTGCCGCCAGAATGGCCAGAGCCGGTAAGGGACTGACTGAAATCGCCGAAGCTGTCCGAAGGATGGTGCCCAATACCAAACTGCTCCTCCTCTTTGGCACACTGGAATATCTAGCTAAAGGAGGACGCATCGGCAAGGCCAAATCACTGCTCGGTTCAGTACTGAATGTCAAACCCCTGCTGACACTCAAAGATGGCGAGTTTGTGCCAGTGACCCAGGTGCACAGCCGCATCAAGGGTAAGGAAAAACTGTTGGAGTTCGTAAGGAGTGCTAAAGATATTGAAGACTTGGCAGTCATCTATAGCACCATCCCTGATGAGGCAAAAGAGCTAGCTGCCAGCATCACGGCAATCCCCAAATCCCGCATAATCATCGCCCGGATAGGCCCTGTGCTAGGCGTTCACGGCGGGCCGGGGGTGTTGGGTATTGCGCTGAGAATGAAAAGCTAAGTTTGGAGGCTTCGGCGGTCATAATGCGTCACTGGTATTTATTGCTTATGATGAACAGGCGGGCAACTTATGAGTATTGTGCAATTTAAGAAGATGGGCAGATGGCTCTTTGAAAAGTTGGCTGATGCTGTCGTCTACCGATTTGATTTGTCATTAAGGTTTTTGCACTCAAGAAGGCGGGCACCAAAACTGAAACACAAAGAGAACAAACAAACCAAGAGGGTTATCGATGCATAGGATGGGTAATCTAAGAACAGCAATCTTCTTAGCCCGCAAATCAATTATGAAAGGCAATAAGTGGGCGCTATTTTTCGTAATTCTAGCCATGTCTCTTAGCTTCGTTAACCTGAACTTTGTGCCGGCGGTTCTATCCGGGGCAAGGAACACTCTGGAAGAGCAGATGGTTAATACCCT
>JAUYDO010000098.1 GCA_030691835.1 Dehalococcoidia bacterium
TTTCACTGTGGACGCCAATATAACTACCTACGACGTACTATTATCGCATATTAGCTCAAAACGTCGCCGGCAATTCCGAGGCGTCCAGTACGGTCTATGTAACTCCGACTCTGGCAGTGCCAGTAGCACCCGGTCAGCTAACAGCTACCGATGAAACCCCGGAACAAGCCCCCCCCCCGGTAACGCAACCAGGTACACAACCGGTGACCCAACCGGAAACACAAGTAGTCTACAATTTTGAGATAGTAATCAAGCTAAAACAACCGCCGAAACCGACCCCCACACCCACGCAGGCACCCAGACCCACTCCAACACCTAAACCTGTACCAACGCCAGCACCTAAACCCACGCCCACGCCCTCGCCGTCGCCGACAAAGTAACCCCTCAGCAGTGTAGGGTGGGTGGAGTCACGATACCGGTAGCATATTTGTATGAAAATTATTTCCCATTTTCATTGCATCTCCCACAGAGGTCAAGGAATAATGGAATCGTGACGTAACCCACCATAATAAATATTTTTTGGTGGGTTGCACGTAGTCCCGATGAAATCGTCCGCCTTAGGCGGACACCCACCCTACGGCAGCTAAACAATCTCCTAGCGCATCCGTAATTCGTAAGTCCGAATTCAAGAAGGTCACCTCAACGGTATTGTCATTGCGACCCCGTACTTGATACGGGGGAAGCAATCCGTGAAATCCGGGGGTACGGATTGCTTCGTCGTCCCGATGCGTCGGGACTCCTCGCAATGACATTAGTAAACGACCCCCTCAATAATACTTGACAAATCAGATACGATTATTTAAAATGTAATTAAAGTTATAATGTGACTTTAGTCACAATGTGACTTTAGTTACATTCCAGCCCCGCCACAGGAGAAAAGGAGGAGACGAGCTATGAGATGGGGGATGGTCATAAACCTAGCCAAATGCACCCGGTGTCACGGGTGCGTAGCCGCCTGCAGGATTGAGCACTTCCTCCCCCTGCACCTCACCTGGCCCAGACTGATAGCCTGGGAAACGGACGCAGGGAAGAAATTGGAGGTATCGACCTACCCGGTACGCTGTAACCACTGCAAGGACGCCCCCTGCGTGAAAGTGTGCCCCACCGGAGCTACACAGCAGAGGGAAGACGGCCTTGTCTGGATTGACCAGAACAAGTGCGCCGGGTGCAGGTACTGCGTTGTAGCCTGCCCGTACCAGAACCGCACATTCCTGTCAAAGGACAAGGACCCGGGCTACTTCCCCGGCTACTCGCTCACCGGCTTCGAAAAGAAGGGCAAGAAGTTGTATCCCCATCAGGCAGGTACCACCGAGAAGTGCAACTTCTGCATGGAAAGAATAGACGCCGGGCTGGCGAATGGACTGAAACCGGGGATTGACCGTGAAGCGACTCCCGCCTGCGTAAATACCTGCCAGGCTGGAGCGCTGACCTTCGGTGACCTGGATGACCCGGAAAGCGAAGTCTCCAAACTCATCAGGGAGAAGGACGGTTTCCAGCTCCATCCCGAATATGGCACCGACCCGTCCATTTACTATATCGATGGAAAGCTGTGCGGCTGTGTTTCGAACAAAGCTCCGCTGGAGGCAACTACTGGCAGTCATATCCAGCACCTGAGCACCATCGAAGACCGGGCTAAAGAGATATTCGGAGCAGGAGTAGGAGGTAAATAATGCAGCCGACACGGCAATGGATGGTCACCCACAAGTGGATGGTCGAGCCCATGCAACAGACCGAGTGGATAGAGCGCCGGGGCGTGATGGTCTGGCTTGCCGAGGTATTTACCAGCCTCGGTGCTGGTTTGTATCTGGTGTCACTGTTTTTGAATAGCTGGTGGGGCGCACTAATAGGCTGGCTTATTATTTGTCTTCTGAAACTTCCCCTGCATATTATTTACCTTGGAAAACCTCTCAGATTCTGGCGATTAATGCCCCCGTTTACTAATGCATGGCGAACATCCTGGTACCCGAGAGGAGTTTTCTTTACAGTTCTGTTCACCAGTTTCGCTTTTGTGCAACTTGTTACCACCTATCTGATTAACAACGAGCTTGTGCTAGGCTCGGCGTTAAGCTCAGTGGTTGCCGCAGACGTAGTATTCAAGATTTTAGCCGGGATAACCGCTGTTCTTACGGCAATGTACGGCGGCTTTATGATGAGCTACTGCAAAAGTGTCCCGTTCTGGAACACCGGCCTGGTGCCGATAGTATTCATAATCACCGGCATCGCCGACGGTCTTGCTCTCATAATGGCTGTCGGAATGGGAACCGGCGGTATTGATATTACAGCAGTCGAGTCAGCCAGCCGTTTTCTTCTGGTTATCAACGCGATACTTATAGCTTCGCTATTGCTGGGTGCCTCGTATCAATCATCTACAGCTCAACTATCAGTGAAAGAGCTTGTTGTCGGGCGTGTTGCTGTTGCCTTCTGGCTGGGCATAGTCACACTGGGCATTATTATACCCCTGCTAGTATCTATCGTGAGCCTGTTTGCTGAAGAAGCTTCTACCAACTTGCTTATATTTGCAATCGCCAGTCACACCCTGGGCGCCTTCGCCCTCAAATATAGCATATTGAAAGTCGGAATACACAGACCGATAGTCCCCAAAGTATCCGCTTACTAAACTGACTGGAACGAATGGATTCAAAAGGAGATTCAGGATGGGCGAGAGAAAAGTTATAAAGAGCACCTGCAAAAGCTGTCACGGCGGATGTGGTGTGAAAGTCACCGTAGAAGATGGGACTATTGTCAACATCGAGGGCAACCCGGATTCCCTGACCAGGGGCACCATGTGCGCCAAGGGGCTGTCCAGTATCCAGCATATCGACAATCCTTACCGCCTCAAGTACCCCCTGAAGAGGGTGGGGGAAAGAGGCGAGGGTAAATGGAAAAAGATATCCTGGGACGAAGCGCTGGACACCATTGAAAAGAAGATGAAGGAAGCCATGGAAAAATATGGTCCATGGTCTATCGCCGTGTCACAGGGTACGGGTCGGGGCTATAACAGGTACACTCACCGGTTTGCGCGCTCCATCGGAACCGCTAATGTTATCACCCCGGGCTACGTCTGCCACAGCCCCAGGCTGGGTTTATATGGCCTCGTAACTGGCTATGGCAGATTGTACTGCGACTATCATGGCTGGGGCGGTGAGTTCCCCAAGACTCATATAATGTGGGCGAAACAGCTTGAGATAAGCAGTGCCGATTCTGAAATGTGTTACTGGTACATAAACTCCCTGGATTATGCCAAGAACCTGATAATAATTGACCCCAGAGCTACCGCCTATACTTCAAGAGCAACCCTCTGGCTACAGCCCAGACCTGGCAGTGACTGTGCCCTGGCGCTCGGCATGATGAACGTCATCATCAATGAAGGGATATATGACAAGGAATTTGTAGAGAAATGGACTTACGGCTTCGACGAGTTGAAGGAAAGGGTGAAGCCCTACACTCCGGAGAAGGTCGCCGAGATTACCTGGGTACCCAAAGAGAAGATTATCGAGGCGGCGCGGCTCTGGGCAATAGATACCCCTGGTTGTATCCAGGTAGGCAGTTCACTGGAAAGACAGGCGAACTGCGGTCACACCCTGAGAGCCATAATCTGCCTCATGGGACTCGCCGGCAACATCGAAAGACCGGGCTCGATGATTAGCTGGGTACTGCCCAAAACCGGACTGGTTGAGGACTTCTACCTGGAAATCCCGCTAACCGATGAGATGAAGAAGCACATCATCGGCGGCGAAAAGTTTAAGCTGGGCGCCGCGCGCACCTGCAATCCCGACATGATTATCAAGACAATCGCCCAGAGCGGCGAGTCTCCCATCAAGGTCTGGTTCAGCGTCGGCGGTCAGCAGATTGTCCACATGGCAAACACCAAGGAGGTGTTTGCCGCAATGAAGAAGGTGGACTTCATCGCCCACTGCGACCAGTTCATGGGTCCCATGGCTGAGATGTCCGATATAGTTTTACCAGCCGCTCACTGGCTCGAGATAGATGACATCTACGATATGCACCCGCGCTTTATGATTGAGGCGCACAACAAGGCGGTGGAACCGATTGGTGAAGCCAAGTCCGATGTCTGGATATTCAATGAGTTGGGCAAGAGGGTCGCCCCCAAGTACTGGTTCAAGGACGTCGAGGCTTGTCTCGACTACCAGTTGAGGAAGGGCGGTATCACCTGGAAAGAGTTCAGCCAGAGGCTGGTCAGCGGCTGCTGGGGCAAGGACCAGGTATACTACAAGTACAAGACGGACTACTGGAGGAAGGGAGGCGGCTTCCCGTCGCCTACAGGAAAGTTTGAGTTCGCTTCCAAAGCCCTGGAGGCGCTGGGCTATGACCCACTGCCTCAGTTCAGAGAGCCGGGTGAAAGCCCGTACTCTACGCCGGACCTGCACAAAGAGTACCCGCTGGTACTCACCTCGGGCTACCGCGCGCCGTTCTACTTCCTGTCCCAGTACCGGAATATCCCGTGGCTGAGAAGCTTCATGGAGTACCCGATTCTGCAGATTAACCCGGAGACGGCAAAGAAGCTGGGCATCGAGGATGGCGACTGGGTCTGGGTAGAATCGCCCAGGGGCAGGATACGCCAGAAGGTGAGATGCTTCCCCGGAATTGACCGGCGCGTGGTCATGGCAACCGCCAACTGCTTCTATCCGGAAGAGCCGCCGCAGAGCTTCCACGGGCTGTTCATCTCCAATCCCAACGTGCTGACCGATAACGGTCACCAGGACCCGATGTACGGCTCGCCGGACCTGACATGCTTGCTGTGCAAGGTCTACAAGTGCAGTAAGGAAGACCTCAAAGAGAACGTCTTTAAGACTCAGGAATACGGCACGCCGTTCACCAAAGTCCTCCCAATCCCGAATGAGTGAGCCGAGGGGTGAGCTAAGTGGCAGATAAGTTTGATGTAATAGTGGTAGGGGCTGTCTTGCCGGCATAACGGCGAGCTACATACTGGCGAAAGCCGGCGCTAACGTCGTGGTGCTGGAGCGCGGGGAAAACCCCGGCTCAAAGAATGTCTTTGGCGGCATCCTCTATTCCACCGTCCTGAATCGGCTGATTCCCAACTTCTGGGAAAAGGCACCCATCGAGCGCCACGTCAAGGGCATTCAGATATTCCTCATCTCCGACAAGAATGCCGTATCCATCGGGGTGGAGAGCGAGGAGCACAATAAACCGCCTTACAATAACAGCTTCATTATTACCCGCAACAAGTTTGATAAGTGGTATGCCAATCAAGCAGAAGAGGCTGGCGCCTTCATTATTCCAAACACCGTGGTGGATGACCTGATATGGGAGAACGGCAAGGTGGTCGGAGTTAAGGCTCGCGGCGGTGACGGCGAACTATACGCCGATGCCGTCATTGTCGCTGAGGGCGTCAACTCCCTGCTGACCGGGAAAGCCGGGCTCAGGCGCGATTACGAGCCGCGCCAGGTAGCCCTGGGAATGAAAGAGGTCATCGAACTGCCCAAAGAGGTCATCGAGGAACGGTTCCATCTGAACGGCAGAGAAGGCGTTGAGTACAAGTACATCGCCGGGGACGCCACCAAGGGCATATGGGGAGGCGGCAACATCTATACCAACCTCGAGAGTCTCTCCGTGGTCACCTGGGTAGGGCTGAAGCCGCTCATGGAGCAAAATATTAAGGCGACCGAGTTGCTGGAGCATTTCAAGAACCACCCCTTCGTCAGGAACTACATCAAGGGCGGTAAGACCATAGAGTACCAGGCGCACCTGGCTCCGGATGGCGGCTATGACTCTACGCCGAAGTACTTCACCAATGGACTACTGGTGGTCGGTGACGCCGCACGCTTCCTCAACGCCTCCGTCCACTACGAAGGTACGAACTTCGCCATGGCTTCCGGAGAGGCGGCGGCGAAAACTATCATGGAAGCCAAGAAGAAGAACGACTTCACGGCTAACACGCTATCCTACTATCAGAAGCTCTTGAGCGGGAGCTTCGTGATGAAGGACCTCAAGCGCTATCGCAAGATGAACCGCTTCGCCGAGGCGAACCCTGAGTTCTTCGGTCCCTACTTTGACGTCATAACACAGATGGCGGTCGACTTCTTTACTGTCAACGAGCTACCCAAGAGGACTGCGGAGTTCCAGATGCTGAAGAGATTCCGCTCCGGTTTGAAGCAGTTCTATTCCAGCGAGCTTGGTGCGAAGTACAACCACAACTGGTTTACGCGCACATTCGCCAGAATTTGCCCGCTAATGAGGTTCATGTGGCAATCTTTGAAGGGAGCGTTAGCCTTCATATGAAGATAGACGATAAGCTGGCTCTAAATCTATTTCACGTTGACTCCGAAGCGCACATCAAGGTAGACAAAGAGAAATGCCGTAAGTGCCCTCACAAGGTGTGCACCCGCGTCTGCCCGGTGGAGAACTACACATTGGAGGGCGACGAGCTGGTCTTTGCCTGGGAAGGATGCCTTGAGTGCGGGACGTGTAACATCGCTTGCGACCAGGGAGCGATAACCTGGGACTACCCCAGAGGTGGACATGGCATCTGTTTCAGATTCTAGGCGGGAAGGTTGTCTTCCCGGTTGGGGGATACAATGTCCAGCCGCTTGACGGAGATAAGTCACGCCTGCTTCGGCTACGGACTCGCTGTAAAACAGCGATACAATCTCCGGGACAAGCTACTGGGTTTTCTCGTTTGCGCCCGTCCCATTTTTTTGATTCTTACCCCCTTGAACGCCGCCAGCGCCGCCGTGCTGGCGCTGGGTGGCTTTCCCTCCCTGACGCAGTGCTTGCTTGGCTTTGTCACCGTTGCCCTTGCCTCTGCCGCGGTGAACTCCTTCAACGGTTATGTGGACCATGAACGGGATAAGCTCATCTGGCAAACACGCCCTATTCCCAGCGGGCGTATCAGACCAAACGAAGCCTTCATCATGGTCGCCTTCTTCTTTCTCACCAGCCTGGTGATGTCATGGTTTGTCTTCAATCCAGCGACCTTCGCCATCCTTTTTGTGGCAGTGGTCCTGGGCGGTCTCTATTCCGCCTATCTGCGCGACAGAGTCGGATATTTCTCACTCCCGCCCATCGTCGGGCTTATCTATCTCGGCGGCTGGTCAGCTTTCTCCCCGGAGACGCTCTTCACCAGTCTCCTGCCCTGGTACCTTTACTTACTCGGATTCGTCTGGCAGGCGGCTCACATCATGGTACTATACCCAGTCCATATCCCCGACAACGCACGCCCCGCACCTGAGCTACCGCCCGCTTTCTTTTTCACACCCTCGCCCAGGACGGCGGTGGTGATAGGAACAGTCTTCACTGGCTTGACGTTATTGATGAGCGCTCTACTGCCGCTAAAGGCTCCGGTTGGCACCCTCTACCTCATCCTGGTTCTGGTAGCTGGTATATACGCGCTGGTAAGCAGTGCAAGCCTTGTAAAAGACCCTCTTAACAGGGAAAAGATATTGAAAGCCTTTGCGGTGCTTTCTGTCTTCAGGTTGACAATCTCGGTGGCAATCCTGTTGACTATCCTGCTCACGAGCACGTAGACCATGGATTATCAGGCTTCCAAGCCTGCTTAATAAGAATTACACCCCCTTCAGTGAAAGAGGGCGGATAACACGTAAGGAGATAAAACAATGCCCATGCTGGTGTTCACGCTGGCAGGTTCATTAGCGGTTGTAGTCTGCCTGGCACTTACTGTAAGGCGAATGCGCCAGGAACTGAGAAGACAAAAGAGAACACAGTAAATCAATGATTCGCGCCTGCTCCCGTATGTTTATAATAAAAAGGATGGTTCGGTTAGTTTTGACTACACTTTAGTACCTAAAATCTAAAATTTTGGTTCCGGCTTGTCTGGGTTAGGGGTCTATGGCTGTAATCGAGAATCTCAATTTTGCCTATCGTAAAGAATATCCGATATTCTTTAACTTTAGCTGG
>JAUYDO010000232.1 GCA_030691835.1 Dehalococcoidia bacterium
TGAAAAGTCTGTTGGGCAAAAACGCAAAGATAATCCAGGGGCCGAAACGGTCCGAAGAATCCAAGAGCCAAATAAACAGAAACCCAAGAAACGCTCTTGAGTGAGGTGGCAAAGATGACAACGAAAAAGGTGGCAACGCTCGTCATTCATGCACCTCAATATAAGCGCGGAAAGAAGCCCTTTCAAGCTGTCCTTGCAGATGGCGTAGGGGTAGGGTACATAATTTACGAGAGTGACAAAAGCAAGCTTCAAGTCCCGGGTTCCACTGTTGTATTACTTGCCAACGACCTAGAACGGCGTGCGGAAGGAGTTCTTGATAAGCTTTGTCCAACAGTAATAGCCAAAAACGGGCAGCAGCGATACAATGTCCATATCAAAGGTCTTACGGAAGTTCATTACAAGCCGGAGGAGCTTAATCGCTGTGGCGTTGCCGTGGTTGATTGTTGACAAGCAACCGCTGCAGGTCCGGTATCAACTGCTTCTTCTCAAACAATAGTTCGGGAACTGTTCCGGTTAGGTACCGGTGGGTAGGCTTATATTCTATCTAATTCTTTCATAAATTGCTCTGGCGTTATCTCGACTTCCCGAAGAATTTCACGTATTAGAGGACCTGACAAATCCCTTTGTGGATGATTTGGGAGCGTGGTCGTTCTGCCATCTGGATGGCGGTAGAAAAAATGAGAGCCTTTACTACGGGTATTTTGAAAACCCAGGTTAAAAAGAACCTTCTCCATTGTCTTAAAATCAACAATGGGAAGACGTGTCATGCGGCTACCTCAATTTGCTGGAGTCCCACAAACTTCGGCAAGTTTTCGCTTGGTCCTTCATATTCTTCAAGACATAGTTCCAGGACTTCTTTTAAATTCTTTTGTAGTTCATCCAGTGTGGCTGCCTGGGTATGTGCACCCGGAACGCCCGGCACTATTCCTACATATAACCCCGTTTCCGCATCCAATTCCACATACGCTGTGAACGTTTTCATAATGCACTTCCTTTTGTTATCTTTCGTCTGTATTATATCACATTATCTACAGAATTAGGTTCAGATTTGCGAATATGAAACAAGCAACTGCTGTATCGCCGGAATCAGTCTCTTCTTCTCAAACAGGAGTTGGGGGACTCTCCCAACACATTTCATCTGCTACTATCTATTCACATTATTGATGGTCAAGTTCCAGGTGCTCCTTGATGGCTTCACGCACTTTGTGCCTGAGCTGAGGGTCATCCAGATGCCCCAGCAATCTGCCCAGTCGCTTTTTGGAGATTGTCCTTATCTGGTGAGCCATGATGATAGATTCCAGGGGCTGACCCGCCTTTCCTTCGGCTAAAAGAACCTCGGAGGGATACAGCCGGCGCTGTGTTGAAGTGAGCGGCAGGACTGTGACATTAGGCATAGCCTGGTTGTACTCTTCGTTGCTTACTATGAGCACAGGTCGTGTGCCTTTTTGTTCGGCTCCTGCCACAGGGTCAAGATTTGCCTCCATGACAGCCCACTGAAAGCCCGGCATCAGCCTGTACTCCCGGCAGTTTCAGCATCGGCAGACTTGAAATTCGCTTCAACCTCCTCTATATCTTTCAGGAATAGTGGGTCCTTTGCCGCTTCCTGCCATAGAGCTTTTCTCGTTTGTCGCCTCAACTCATTCAGCTCTTTGAGCAATGCCTGCTCTACCAGAGCATTCTTGCTGGGCGCTATTCCTTGAGCCATAACCTCGTCTAATGCAGCAAGGACATCCGTGTGCAGGTTAAAGGTCGCTTTTTTTGTCTTTCCGCGCATATATCTAACCCCCGTATCCACATCATTACAAGCTCCGCTTCTAATGATAGCACTGGTTTTCATAAATGGCAAGCAAATTATGGAAGTACTAATGCCTTGCTAGTCTGGTAGTGGATGAAACTCATCAGCCTCGACCAGGTCAGCGGCATAGGCGAGAGCGTCAGCAACATCCTCTGCGTCCAGTCTTCAGGTGGCGAAGGGACAGCAGGGGTCTGATGCCAGGGGATTTCCCAGCAGTATCGTGGTCCGCGCCAGACAGCCCCGGCACGATTCAAACCGCGGGCACTCAGCACAGGCTCCCTTCCTGGACCTCTGCTCAGCCCAGCCGGTCAGCTCAGGGTTTGACTTCATTCTCTGCCAGATATCCGGTAAAGGCTCTCTGGCGGCATTCCCGTAGGTCAACCGGGGCGGGCAAAACATGCACGGTCTGACACTGCCATCGGTCTGGATATATAGCGAGTGAGAAGCGGCGCAACCCTCTACCTCCGGTATGGTAATACCGCTGTCAGAACTATTGAGGTGAACTCCCAGCTTTCTTGACAGGTTCCAGAGAAATGGCTCATCGTAGAAGATTTCCACGCTGCTTGGGAAGCTGTATATCGCTCTTACCGCTTCCTCATGCTCCTTCGGACTGAGTGCGTTCTGCTCGTAATATGAATTCGATACCGCGTCAGCGCCGAAGGGCTTGAGCGGAAGAAATATAAGGCTTTTGCCTCCGAGGCTTTCGGTCAGCCGGATGAAGTCCTTAACCTGCCCCATGGTAAGCCTGGTAAGCACCGTGGTTATTCCGTGAAATATGCCGAGTTCGGCACAGCGCCTCGCCCACCTGGTGGCGGTTTCGAATTTCGCTCCCCTCTTTACGTACTCGTATTCCTCGGCGCTGGCACCATCCATGCTGAAGAGGACTTTTGGCGAAAAAGAGGCGAGCTCCCGCAGCCTTTTCTCCGTAAAAGCATTGCCGTTGGTTATCACAAACGTATCAATGCCTGCCTGGTGAAACATCTGCCCGAGCTGGGGCAGGTCTTTTCGCAGTAGAGGTTCTCCACCCTCGAGAATCACCCATTTTGGCGATAAGCTGATTATGTCCCCGGCGATGCCTACGGCTTCCTCGTTAGTTACCTCGCCCTCTTCCATTCCGACGCAGTGCCGGCAGTTAAGATTACAGGCGCGGGTAATCGCCCAGTCCACGTATACTGGTGAGTTCACCTGTCCGCCAGCTCCTCCGGTTTTTCCGCGACCACGCTCGATGGTATGCTGTCCTCGAATGTCACTTTATCGTCATTGAGCAGACAGAGGTCAAAGGAGACTATCCCGGGGTCAATACCTAAGATTCTCATATCGCTCCTTTAAAATATTTAAGGTTCGCTTTATTATACTTGATAAGTAACATCTTAATCAAAACAGGAGAGCCTATCGCGCAGGCGGTGGAATCTATCCAAGAAATCCCTCATGACCATTTGCTATCGGCACCATTAAGCACGAAAATAAGTGTACCGAGTAACTGCCATTTATGGTCGAGGAATTAGTGAGATTGCCACCCGCCTTAGGCGGACCTCTGGCGGACTCGCAATG
>JAUYDO010000003.1 GCA_030691835.1 Dehalococcoidia bacterium
CACTTTATTCATCACCTTTACTTACGTTTCTTAAACTCAAGCTAGGACATCTTCTATTTCATAAATGCCAGCCAGGCGGCGAGCAAGTTTCTACTGGTGCTCCCTGTCGGCCTCATGAGAAATCATAGTCCTCTGCGCCCCGGGAGAACCAGCGTCTAAGCTCTAGCTTATCCCTTGGTATTTACCAGTGTCAACATTCCTTTGAGGCGGGGTTTTATTTAGTTCCTCCGAAACTCAAAGTAAAGCACTAGAATCCCCCTCTTTCCCCCTTTGAGCCTTGCCCTAAAAGTACTAAATTCATGTCATTCTGAGCGCAGCGAAGAATCCGTCCTATCCCGCCCCGAGAACGGATTCTTCGTCGTTTCACTCCTCAGAATGACTTTTGAGGCAAAGCCCCCCCCCTTTGGCAAAGGGGGATTTTGGTCGTTTCGCGGATGCCTCTTTTATTGCAAGAGATGACTTATTATGGTAGATTATTGACATGCGTACGGTACAAACATCCGTAGCCTCATTTCTGAAGGAATTGATGCGCCGCCGCAGGCGACTACCAAGTCAGTTGGCTGGTGATTTGGGTGTCAGCCATTCTACTGTTAGCCGTTGGCTTTCTGGCAAAGAGGTCCAAATACACAATCGTGTCAGAGACTGGCTGAGGTGTGTGGGATGCCAGTTGAAAAGGTCCTCTCCATATCCGGTCACTTGCCTCGTATACCAACGAAAGCACCTGTAGATTGGCCTGAATTTCGCGAGTACGCAAGCCTCAAATATCCTGACGCGCTGGATGAGGACCTTATCACTATGATTGAGGACTTAATTGAACGCCGCAGGAAAAATAAGAGACACAGCCGCAAAGGTCCCAGGCTGGGATTCTGAGTTCTGGCACTATATCCATAGCGGTGACGGTGTACATTGCCCTTTGCTTGGAAACTGCCAGTTGAAGGGCAATGGGAGCTGGTGCATCGATGACCACGGCAGACAAATCCGCCAACTGTATGACGTCAAGCGCTTGAGCCCGAGAAGCTATAATCTTATACGATGCGGCCCATGCGGCAGTATATTTAACAAGGTGGACACGCTGGCAGAGAAGTATCTTGAAGCGGGAGGGGTTAGCCATCCACCGGTGCCAACGGAGCTCTTCTGGGCGATTGACCAACTGCATACCGCCGAAATTCGTATACTGCCATTAAGAACCTGTCATGGCGCTATCTGGAACTTTGAAGGCAGGTGGGTGGTATACCTCAGGGCTGATGACGCACCTGCCATGAAAAGATTCACTCTCTTCCACGAGGCTTTCCACGCCCTGGCTCATTACAATACTGATACCATTTTCCAGAAAAGGGCAGCTATAAGGGGTTCTTTCAACGAGCTGTTGGCTGACGCCTTCGCCGGCTCCATTTTAGCACCTAAAGAATGGGTTAAGCAGGTCTGGCAAGACGTTCTTGATTTGGACGCGATGACGAATATCTTTGCGGCTCCCAAGCCGCTGATATGCATCAGGCTCAGGCGCATGGGCTTTATTTAATCCCGTATCTTGGTGACACGGCACAAGGAATCAGCAATGTGGGGTGGGTGAAGTCACGATGAAATCGAGACGTAACCCACCATAATGAACAGGAGATGGTGGGGTGGATTCCTCCGCCTATGGCGGACGGGAATGACAATTTCACGAGGGTCATCCGCCTGAGGCGGACTCTTCGCCCAACTTTTCTTTAGTCACGTATCCTGGTGACACGGCACAAAACTGACCTCTGAGACCCCCCACCGAAACCACAGCGTCCCTGCTGTCCCATTTGCATAAGATTATTGATGCCAACCTCAAACACGCCGTACAAATTGGGCTTCGCGCCCTCTGTCTCGGGAAGCCACCAGCCATGGGCAGCCATAATCAGCCACGGTGGGACCTCCGGTGTTACTTTGGCTTTCGCTTTTACCCGACCCCGGTGGTTCTCAACATAGACCCACTCACCGTTCATGATGCCTAAATCCTTAGCCGTACCGGGGTTTATTTGTATATTGGGGTCAGGCTCAAGCTCCCGCAGCCAGGGAATCATACGATGTTCTGAGTGGAAGAACGCCTGTGTTCGGGCACCGGTAGACAGTATAAGCGGATACTCTTTATAAAGCTCCGGAGTGGAAACCGGGCTTTCTGGTTGTTCTTCGTAGAAAGGCAGGGGGTCATACCCGTACTGCTCGAAGAACGTGGACCAGAGTTCAACCTTTGCGGTGGGAGTATTAAAACCCGGTTTGCCATCCTTGCGGAGGAGACCTCTTTCCCAGCGGCGGTAGGGTCTGGTAGGACCTTCAGGAGGCATCTCCCATCCTCCCTGCTCAACGAGTGAATCATAGGTTTTGCCGGTGCCCTTCAGCCGGTCGTCAAAAAGCTCCTTAACGGTTTTGTAGGGGAACCGCGGGTTCAGGCGTCTGGCTAGCTCAAGGTTTATTTCCCAATCGGACTTGCATTCATCAACCTCTGTTGCCTTAACAATCGCACAGAGAGGTGCCCACCACGAGCGCAGGCTTTGTTTCTCAGCGAAGGTAGCCGCTGGCAGGAAAATGTCACCAAGGGCTTGCGAGGTGGGATTCAAAAAAAGGTCAACGAACGCAATGAAATCAAGCCTCTGGAGGGCTTCATACTGTCGCCTTATATCCGATGCCATGCAAGACAGAAAATTGCAGGTTTGGAGCCAGGCACCTTTTATTGGATAGGGCTTGCCGGATTCCATCTGCTCAAGAAATACATCCGGTTGAGCCCATGCTCTGAAGTTTTTGATTACCGGATAGCGGTCAGCCCCGATTCTCTTCTCGGAGAGCCTGGTGAAAAGCTCTTCCCCGTAAAGGTTAATCATCTCAGTGCGGCTGAAGGGATAGGGCGTGACCCCGTGGGATGATTTGGCTATAACATTCCCGCCCGGAACGTCTATATTTCCAGTTATTGCCCAGATATGGTTGATGGCTTGAGCCGCAACAGCGCCTTCTGCGTTCATATCAATGGTCTGTCCCCATTGAATAGCCGCTGGCTTACTGGTGGCGTAAAGCCTGGCAGCCGCAATAATCTTTTCTTTCGGAACCCAGGTAATTTCAGATGCTTTCTCGGGTGGATATTGTTGAACCCTGTCTTTCAGCTCATCAAAACCGTAACACCACCTGTCAACAAATTCTTTATCGTACAGACCCTCGTTGATAATGACGTTAAGCATTCCCAGAGCCATGGCGGCATCGGTGCCGGGGCGGCACTGCAGGTGCAATTCAGCCCGGCTGGCTATCCAGTTGGTCCTTGGGTCTATAACTATTAGTCTGGAACCCCTTTTCATGCAGTCTATGACCCAGTGACCGTAGAACCCGTCCGGGTCAGCCGCCGCCGGGTTTTGCCCCCAGACGATGATAACCCTGGGTGGAGTCCACTCCGGGTCATCATATCGTTTTGCCAGGAACTGAGAGGCATCCATTACACAGTAATCGCCCATGGTCGCATGCATAGCTACCAGTCTGGGCGTATAGCAACCGATTCCGGTCAAGGGGGATAACCAGTTGGGGCTACCGTAGTTATACATGAGCAGAGTAATAGGCCCGCCGATATCCCTTCCCGTCCCCTGAATGAAGACAACAGACTCTGCACCATACTTATCACGAAGCTCCTTGAGCCTGTGCTCGACGGTGTCATAGGCTTCATCCCAGGAGATGCGTTCCCATTTACCTTCGCCCCTTTTGCCTACCCGTTTCATTGGATACCTGATGCGGTCAGGATGATACATATATTGCGTCATGGCTAAAGCGCGCGGACACAATCTGCCCTGGCTCCAGGGATGATCTTCGTCTCCCTCTACTTTTACCACCTTGCCGTCTTTCACGTAGACCTTTGCCCCGCATCCCCCGTGACAACCGGGACCGGCTGACCAGACTGTAGTTCTTACGATTTGCTCTGTACTCACTTTTTCACACCCTCATTTAGAGTTCTTATAGCTATCCCGACAAGGCGTCAAAAGCTTCATGAAATGACGAGCTACTAGCCATCTTTCGGCACCTCGCCTATTGGGCCCTGTGCCTCCAGACTATCAAGGAGTTTTAACGTCTGGATTAATCTGATATCCCTTTCCCGGCACAGTTCCGTTTCTCTTTTAGACTTATAGTCGTAAAAGCCCCGCCCCGTCTTGATTCCCAGGTGCCCTTTCTTTGCCAGGGCGTGGAGCTTTACCGGCTGGTAGTCCAGCGGGGCATCCTCATATCCGGGTGGGTGAATGGTCCTCGTTGGAAGTCCGCCGAAGTCGTAGCGACAGAAGATACCTAACACTGCCATGCGGAGGGCAAGGCAGTCCTTAACTCCCTGGTCGAGCTGGTCCGGAGTCACATAATCATTGTCTATCAGATAGTTTACCTCGCGGGTCATTACGTGCTGAAGACGGTTTATAGCGTAACCGGCGATAAATTTCTTCAGTACCATAGGTCTCTTGCCTATCTTTCTCAATACCCGCGCCACAGCTTCTACGTTTGCCTTGTCTGTTTGAGGTCCGCCAACTACATCTACCAGGGGAATCAGCTGCGGGGGGGCGTACCAGTGGGTAATAAGAATCTTGTCCGGGCGAGAAGTCTTTAAGAACTCAAAGATATTTAAGAATGAGGTGTTGCTTGCCAGTAACGCCTGTGGCGGACAACAGGCATCCAACTGCCCGAAGATTTTCTTCTTCTCCTCCGTATCCTCAAGTACACTCTCTATCGCCAGGTCCACTCCCTGCGCCGCTTCTTCAAGAGATGTAATGGGTCTAATCCTGCCGATTATTTCGGGGATTTGTCCTTCGTCCAGCACGCCGGCTTCAGCCATAGTGTCCAGGCTGGAGGTTATCAGCGCGCTGGCTTTGTCCAGGGTCTTCTGCGTCCGGGAGAACATTGCTACCTCATACCCACCCTGGGCGAAAATCTGAGCCATCCCGTGACCCATAGTCCCCGCCCCGACTATCAGAATCTTTTTGAAGTCCTCTACCATATCCTTTTCTCCTGGGCTACATTCAATCCACTTTGGTCATAATAACCAGAATATTGGCTGGGTCGGTGCCAACAACCCGAATCTCGCGCTCCTCTCCAGCTCCAATATAGAACAGGTCACCCGGCTGGAGAATGTACTCCTCGGTCTTTCCTTTTACCCTTAATGAGCCGCTAATAACATAATAAGCTCTCTCTAATGGTGAAGCTGCCATCTCCGCCCCTCCGTTGGGAAGAAAGTAAGAGAGACCGATGTTCAGCCGCCGGCTATTCTTATCCGGAATTAGCTTGAGCATGGACCAGCAATTGAAGTGACGTTTAGCCTCGTACGGTTCGCCTTCGCCTTTCTTGATTAACAGCATTGCAATACATCCTTTCACTCTGTCCGGTTTTTTTGTTGGCAGAGTAGCTAATATTGACGGGAATAGCTGTCTCCAGCATACCAGGTTTAACCGACTGCGGTAAGCCCGCCATCAAGGTACATAATCTGCCCCGTGATAAAATCCGAAGCTCGAGAAGCCAGGAATACACTTAACCCCACGATATCTTCGGGTTCGCCTATGCGCTGAAGCGGCACGTTAGCCAGGTATTTTTTCAGATGGTCAGGAGCCAGGACTCCCGCTTTCTCCGCCAGCTTTGTCCTTACTATGGAAGGAGCTATAGCGTTGACATTGATATTGTAAGGTGCCCACTCGGAAGCCAGCGCTTTGGTAAACATGTCCAGCGCGCCTTTGCTGGCACAGTAGCCCGCATTCCCTCCCCACATAGTAGCTCTCGTTCCTCTGACAGACGACATATTAATGATTTTACCCTTCTTTTTGGCAATCATAACCTTGCCAAATTCCCGGCAGGGCAGCATAAAGGCATTGACGTTCAGGCTGAATTGCTGATTCCAGATGTCCAGCGGAAACTCGACCGCAGGCTTTTTTATACTTAGTCCATGGGCGTTCATTAGAATATCGACTGTGCCGAACTTTGCCACAACCTGTTCCTTTAGTCGTATGACACTCTGTTCATCAGAGGCGTCAACCTGAAAAGCCGCCGCCTCTGACGCAGTCTCCTTCTGAATCCTTTCGGCTACAGCCTGCACGTTTTCTAACCTGCGGCCGGCAACAGCCACTTTGGCGCCATAAAAAGCAAAGCCGAGGGCAATGGGTTCACCCAGCCCTCCGGCTCCGCCAATAACGACAGCCACCTTGCCGTCCATTCTGAATAAATCAATCATAGTCCCACCTCCAAGTACATTAGTACCCGACCTTATCCTTCAGTGACTTAAGTCCGAGTAATCGCCTGGTCTCTTCCGTGGTAGTCGGCTCTTTGCCCATTTCTCGTGCAATCCTCACAGAGCGAGCTACCACCTGGGCGTTGCTTTTGGCAGGCTCTCCCTTGCCGTAATAGAGATTATCCTCAAATCCCACCCTGACAGCGCCACCCATAGCCATACCTATTGTGGTCATCTGGAGCTCTTCCTTGCCTGTTGCCAGCACGCTCCACAAAGTATCTTGAGGTTCAGGAAGGTCCAGGAGGCACATAAAGAGATAAAATGGGGTAGCCTCCATTCCTCCGTGATACGGCTGACCAAGCACTATTTCCGTAAAGTAGGGTTTTTCCACAATGCCTTTGGCAATGAGGTTTTTTACCTCACGAAAGTTGGCAGGGTTGAATACTTCCATACAGGGTTTCACGCCGGCGTCCTTCATTTTCCTGGCGTAGTTTTCCAGAGTTTTGCCATATATATGGTCGCCTGTGCCCTCGTAGGGGCCGAAGTTCCGTATCATAGTCCCCATATCAAGAGACGCCATTTCAGGCTTCGGGTTTGCTTCTAGGCATCGTATCTTATCCTCTGGTGAGACCTGGGG
>JAUYDO010000043.1 GCA_030691835.1 Dehalococcoidia bacterium
AGACAGCGGCCAAACCATGAGACCATATCGAATTGGTAAATCTATATGAAACGTCTTAAATAGTAACCCATGCGGTAAAAATCAAATCCTGAATCCTGACCCGGACAAGCCGGAACCAAAAGAAAAGGACGCGACAGGCACTGAGGCCTGTTGTACCGACGGTAGGACAGGCGTCCCTTCAGGGAGAACCTTCTGGGTGAACCCTGCCTGTCCGCAAGCCAGTTTCTTTCCATCCTGAATCAAGTTCAGGACAAGCTTTGCGCAAGATTTTATTTTTAAGGGACTAAGCACCAATCCGCCTCAGGCGGACTAAACAAATTCCAAACCAGATTTGAGTTTATGATTTTTACTACCCCGCTCTGACTTACTCTCCCGGCATCGCAGCCCTAATACCCAGAATTGAACGATATATGATATAATCTTCAAGAGCAATTGCAGGCAAACACAGAATGAGCGGAAATTCCAGGCTTATCATTGCCGTTATCGGCGGTTCGCAATGTAACGCGGACGAAGCCAGAATGGCGGAAAAAGTCGGGCGTGGGCTGGCTAAGAGGGGCGCTGTAGTGGTCTGCGGTGGTCTCAGCGGCGTGATGGAAGCCGCCTGCCGCGGCGCACAGGCAGAGGGCGGTCTGACCATAGGTATTTTGCCCGGGGACAGCCGTCACTCTGCGAACCCCTACGTTCAACTGCCCATTGTCACCGGCATGGGCTATGCCCGGAATGTAATTGTGGTGAAATCCGCCCAGGCGGTTATCGCCATCGGCGGTAGCTACGGCACTCTTTCCGAGATAGCCCACGCCCTGCAGAGCGGGATTCCTGTCATAGGATTGAATACCTGGTCATGTGCCAGAGAAGAATCACCGGACAAATTGGTCATACCGGCGACAGACCCTGAAGACGCGGTGAACAAGGCTATCAGCCTTGCCATCGGCTAAACGGAGGAAACATGCCTACCATCAAGAGCGTCAAAGCCAGAGAAATTCTTGACTCCAGGGGCAATCCGACACTGGAGTGTGAAGTTGAGCTTTCCGATGGCGCAACCGGCAGAGCCGCGGTGCCCTCGGGCGCCAGCACCGGAAAGCATGAAGCGGTTGAGCTAAGGGACGGGGATAAGACCAGGTACGGCGGTCTCGGTGTGCTCAAGGCGGTAGCTAATGTCAACGAGCGCATCGCCGGAGCGATAGCCGGCATGTCCGCCACCGACCAGCAAGCCGTTGACCAAAAGATGATTGACTTAGACGGCACAGCCAACAAATCGAAGCTGGGAGCCAACGCTATTCTGGGGGCGTCACTGGCGGTGGCTCACGCCGCGGCGAATTCTTCCCGTGTGCCTTTATATCGCTATCTCGGTAATTCTGGAACCTACACTCTTCCCGTGCCCATGATGAACATCCTGAACGGCGGCAAACACGCCGCCAACTCGACCGATTTCCAGGAGTTCATGCTCCTGCCCGCCGGGGCGTCCAGCTTCAGCAACGCGGTGCGCATGTGCGCTGAGGTGTACCAGCAGCTAAAGAAGGTGCTGAAGGACAGGGGATTGAACACCAACGTCGGCGATGAAGGCGGCTTCGCGCCGTCGCTGGCTTCAAACAAGCAGGCGGTGGAAGCCATACTTGCCGCAATAGAGAAGGCGGGCTACAAGCCGGGCAAGGACTGCTATATCGCCCTTGACCCCGCCGCCAGCGAGTTCTATCAGGACGGCAAGTACGTCCTGGCAAAGGAGGGCGTGACGCTCACCAGCCAGGAGATGGTTGACTACTATGTGAATTGGGCGTCCAGCTATCCACTGATAAGCATCGAGGATGGCATGGCTGAGGACGACTGGGACGGCTGGAAGCTGTTAACGGAGAAACTGGGCAGGAAAGTACAGCTTGTCGGCGACGACCTTTACGTCACCAATGTAAAGCGCCTGAGCCACGGCATCAGCCTGAAGGCTTCAAACTCTATCCTCATCAAGCTGAACCAGATAGGCACGTTGACGGAGACCCTATCTGCCATAAAGATGGCACAGCGGACGGGCTGGACTGCAATTGTCAGCCATCGCTCCGGCGAGACGGAAGACACCACCATCGCCGACCTCGCTGTTGGGCTGAAGACCGGCTTTATCAAAGCTGGAGCGCCGTGTCGCTCCGAGCGTGTCGCCAAGTACAACCGCCTCCTCAGGATAGAGAAGGAGTTGAAGCAGAACGCCGTCTACGCCGGCATGGGCGCATTCTATAACCTTAAATAATATGGATATTATTACACCGGGCATATACCGCCTCAAACTGCCCCTCAGGGACTTCGTCACCAGCCATGTAAATGTCTATCTCGTCAAGGGAAACGAATGCCTTATTGTCGACACCGGTTGGGACAACCAGGAATCGCTGGAATATTTAAGGAGACAGCTTGAGGAGGTAGGGCTGGTACCGGAAGATATAAAGCATGTGGTGGTGACCCACGGTCACACCGACCACATGAGCATGGCACACCGGATACAGTCGCAGTTCCATGCCCGACTATACATGCACAAACGAGACATCGAAGTGGTAAACTCGAGGTCCGCCAGCGGACAGGATTTCGTTCAACAGACAGACGAATTGCTGAGACGGAACGGCGTACCGGATTCGGAATTTCATGGGCCATATCCCGCGCTCCCTGAAATCGCCTTTGTCAATGCCGATGTGATGCTCGAGGGCGGTGAAACTATTGCGCTGGGAAATTTCAATCTCAAGGTGCTCTGGACGCCGGGGCATTCACCCGGTCACATATGTTTGTACGAGCCTGCTCACAAACTACTCCTTGCGGGAGACCTCGTCATGCCGACTATTGCACCGAACATCGGTTTACATTTACAATACAGCAGTAACCCTCTAGGCGATTATTTGAGTTCGCTTGATATGGTTAAGAAGCTTGATGTTGAGCTTGTACTGCCCGCGCACGAGCACCCATTCCGTAATCTGCGCGAGCGGGCTGATGAAATTTTCCAGCGACACCGGCGGAGAGACAACGAAATTATCTCGATTATGTCGGACGGCAAACCCAGGAACGCGTATCAGCTAGCCGTAACAATGACCTGGCTACCCGATACTGCCAGCGAAGGATGGAAGAACCTGGACCCCTGGAACAAAAGACTGGCAGTCCTCGAGACCCTGGCTCACCTGGAGTTCCTCAGGTCAGGTGATAAATTGGACAAATCGGTGAGCAACGGCGCAGTCATTTACCGAGCCTGCTGAAGGAGAAGGCAATAAAAGGGAAAGTAAGAAAATGGACCTGCCATAAGCTGGAGGCTTTCTCTGATTACGTGCGGGCTTATGGCAAAATAGCCAGGAAGGCAGAGTATTGCTATCTTGAGCTTTACGCCGGACGCGGAAACGGACTGTGTGACGGTACCGACTGCTACCTGGAAGGCGCCGAACTCAGGGCACTCACCAGCGAAGCGAACTTCACCAGGTTCGTCTTCGTGGTCAAGAGCCATGCCGCCGCGGAGAAGCTGAGGCAGTTGATAGGCTCCCGTGACACGGGCAATATTGCCGTTATCACTGGAAACTGCAACAACAAGAAGACCATGCGCAAGATGCTGGATTTGGTACCCCGCTCCGCTTCCAGCTTTGCCTTTGTAAACCCCGGCGGCTATCGGAATCTGCAATGGGCAACGCTTCAGCAGTTAGCCACCCGCGGCGTCAACTGGCAGGGCGACAAGATGGAACTGCTTATAATCTTCCCGCTGGAGATGGCACTCTTCCGCAACCTGATGCGCTCTGAGTGCCAGGCGTCAATAGTACGGTTCTATGGAAACCACCGCTGGGAGGAAATAAAAAGGCAAAAAGTGGCTGGCAAGGCGAAAACCGGCGACATAAAGCAGAAACTTGTGGAGCTGTACAAAGAGGGCCTGATGGAGCTTGGCTACCGGTACGTCGAGGACTTCAAGCCGGCTTCGCCCACCCGCCAGCCGTACTATCACGTTATCAGCGCCAGCGATAGCGGCAGCCGCGCCAAGATGCTGAAACACGCCTGGGGCAAACCGAGGTACCTGCGCTGTGAACTGCTGTACGGCACGGAGACGAAACAACAATAAAGCTAAGGGGGTATAGTCCGCCTGAGGCGGACGAGAGGGTACAGCTCCCTCTTTCCACTCTGTCATTGCGAGCCCGCCAGAGGTCCGCCTGAGGCGGATGGCAATCTCCGAAATTTGTACAACGGCATGCATTAAAAGTTCTACCGTGTAACAATTATTAGAGATTACCACCCTGGGCGGACTCCACGTAATGACAGGTTAAAAA
>JAUYDO010000062.1 GCA_030691835.1 Dehalococcoidia bacterium
CCTCATGCGGATGAAATCCAACTGTTGCCCATATTTCCGGGTGGCTCTCAGCCAGCTTGATAGCCTTCTCGCTTGAAGGCAGGTCTATGCCCACGGTAACGATAGTGCTGACGCCAGCCTGAAGCGCCCTTGTGATGGCACCATTGCGGTCTCTGTCAAAGGGGTCCATATCCAGGTGGGCATGTGTATCTATCAGCTTCATTTACAACCTCTCAAAGTATTCATTATAACGGCTTGGGTGTCCATTGTCATGCATTAGCAGCGCTTCCATTGCGCCAGTTTACTATGCTACAATCTAGCCAAGTGGAATCCACGCCACACGCCAAAGCCCTGAATATCGTGGTCTAGCCGGTTTTGCTTCTGCCGCGTATTCTTAACATGGGGACAAGCCCGGTAACCACCAGCATTGCCGTCGTCCCACCCAGAAAAGCCAGGGTGTAACTGCCCCTGATATCAAATATGTAGCCGGCAAAGGTGGCACCCAGAGCGGCGCCCACGTCAAAGCCGGCATCAAGAATACCGACCACCACTCCGAGCCGCTGTAGCCCGAAGACATCCGCGACCAGTCCGGCAAATGAAGCATTCACCCCTCCCCAGGCGAATCCAAAAACAACAGCGAACACATAAAGACCCCATAAATCGTCTGCCCGGATAAGCCACAACATGGATAGCGCCAGCATTACCGTGTTGATGATAGCAGTTCTTTTCCTGCCGATGTTGTCCGAAATTCTGCCTGTCACCACTCTCCCCAGAATACTCACCCCGCCAATCGTGCTGAGCACCGCGGCGGCGGTCGTTGCGGTGATGCCCAAGTCAATGGCATGAGGGACCAGATGAGTGACTATGATAAAAATACATAAAGCGAGGAAAAACCACATAAAAAAGGAGAGCCAGAAATTCCTGGTCTTAAGCGTCTGAACCAGGGGACTTCCGGCGCTTGTAGCCGCGCTTCGGGTATTCAGGGTCTCAAGCGCTTCTCCTTCATGTAAATTAAGTGTCTCTCGAGCAGGCAATCTCAAGAGAAGGGAAAGAGGAATAATGAGAAATCCGGTGAAAGCCAGAATGAGGTAAGACACACGCCAACCGTAGGCGGCTATAAGATAAGCGGAAGCCGGCGATATAACCACGCTTAAGCCGAGCGAAGAGGTTACAATAGCTACAGCCAGCCCCCGTCTTTTTATGAACCATCTGGAGGCTGTGGCTAATATCGCGGTATAAATACCGCCGGTGCCCACAGCCAGCAGAAGGCTGTAACTCAAATATAAATGCCAGAGAACCTGTGCCTGGCTGGCTAATAGCAGGCTCAAGCCGGTAAATATACCCATTGCAGCGACTGATTTTCTTGGCCCAAACCGGTCAAGGAGCCAGCCGCCGAGAATAGCCGAGACGCCGCATAGGAACATATAGAGGGAAATTATTCCGGAAGTGGCGGCGCGGTTAAGACTGAAGTCGGTTGCCAGGGGCTTAAAAAATACGCCGAAGGAATAGCGCGAGCTGAAAGCGAGAGTCCCGATAATAAGACAAGCCGCTACCACCACCCAGCCGTAGTATAGTCCCCGCCGTTCTCCGGTTGAGGCAGGGCTAGCGCCCAATGTTCTCCCCCTGGTACGCGCCGCTGTAGCCCTCGGTCTCTGAGGCTAGCTGGAAGAAGACCAGTTGCGCAATCCTGGCGTTCTTTTGCACTCTGAACCCCTGTGAATTATAGACCAGCATCAGAGAGCGGGAGCGACCGGAGTATCCGGCGTCCCAGACCGCCATGTGCACCGTCACGCCACAGCGCAGGAGGCTTGACCTGGGCGCACCCAGCGCCATGACGTTCTTTGGCAGGTTGACTATCTCGTTGAAGGTTATGACATAAGCGCCGGGAATCAGGTCCATGAAGCCCAAGCCGTCGAACACCAGCGGCGCCACGTCGGGAATCATCCTCTGGGAGTTCGATGCCCCGATTCTTCCCCACGACTGGGTAAGGGCTATCTCGCGCAGGGTCAGGTCGAAGCCGTTCGGCTGGACCTGCTCCTCAAGGTTGACATATTCTTCTACTAGAGGCGGCTTTTGCCCCAGCAGTCTTAATATATCCGCTCTGGAAAGGACGGTTTTCACCTCTGCTCCTTGCTTAATATTACCACTCTCGGCTGCGGTTGTCTTAAAAACATAGCCAGCAGCATGGAAAGCAGCGCTCCGATGAGCGCCGCGATGAAAGCGGATGTATACCCGCCGCTGATATCGAACAGGTAACCCGCCAGCGCGGGACCGACCGCCGAGCCGATTCCCCAGCCGGCATCGATTACCGCCATAATCAGACCCAGATGGCGTATGCCGAAGGTATCTCCGATGAGGGCGGTGCTCGGTGACGCGTAGCCGCCGTAGGCGAAGCCGTAGATGACGGCAAACAGGTAGAGCATCCACAGGTTCGAAGCACCGAGGAGCCATGCCATGGATACGGTCATTATGGCACCGGCGATAATAAGGGCTCGTTTCCTGCCCATGTTATCCGAGGCTCTGCCCAGCCCCAGCTTCCCGGCAACACTCATTGCACCGAGAATACTCATTATCAGCGACGCACGCGTGGCGGTGATGCCTGTATCCATAGCATGGGGGACTATGTGCGTGGCTATCAAACCGAGACATCCGGCGCACACAAACCACATGCCCATCAGCAGCCACAGGTTGCGGTGCCCCAGCGCCTGTCTGAGGGTGTAGTCCCGGGTCGCTGTATCCGGCGTCTTCTCCGGCTGTTGCTCTCTTTTGCGCAGGGCTACTTCTGCCGGCGCCCGCTTAAGTAAAAAGGCAAGGGGTATGATTCCGATGAAGGCAATGAACGACATGACCAGGTATGAAGTGCGCCAGCCGTAGCCGACGATGAGGTACGCCGCTACTGGCGCCATGACCACCATCCCGATGCCGACCGAAGAGGTGACGATGCCCATAGCCAGCCCGCG
>JAUYDO010000138.1 GCA_030691835.1 Dehalococcoidia bacterium
AACGGTTTATCGAAATCTTCCCTGGTACATCCCAGCGCGTGCAGTAGCGAGCGGTGAGGCGCTCGCTCTATTCCTTTTTTCACAGCATCACTTTTCATAGTTTCTTCCTGAAATCAATCTTTCTAAAAAAAGAAACGCCCATTTAAGGACGATTCCCCAGCTTTTCTGGCTGGTGTCCTAAACATTAACACAGCCACGATTCGTTGTCAATCACATTTCGATATTTCGTATCTTGTTCAGACGGCGCTGGTGCCTCCCCCCTTCAAACTCCGTATTTAGAAAAGCCTCTACGATTTCACGTACTGGCTGTTCTCTCTCCGCGCCTAAACACAGAATATTGGCGTCATTATGCTGTCGAGCACGTTTGGCGGCGAACACATCACTGCACAGGGCGGCTCGTATGCCATTGACCTTGTTTGCGGAAATGCTCATGCCGATGCCTGTGCCGCATATCAATACGCCGCATTTAAATTCATCCCCTGCCACCGCCTGAGCCAGCGGTATAGCGACGTCAGGATAATCAAACGATTCAGCGCCATAGGCACCGAAATCCCGGACATCGTGTCCCATTCCGGTAAGGATGTCGCTCACCTGCTTCTTAAGCGCCAGTCCTCTATGGTCACTGCCAATGGCGATATTCATTGATAGCTCGTTTCCAATTCCGCATGATTAGAAAGACGCATTCGCACCTCAAACACTGACAGGTGAAACCATAAATGTCTAGCAGTCTAGCTTTTCGCCGGTCAGCCGTTCATAGGCTTGCCGGTAGATTTTGCTGATTAGCGATACCACCTCCGGAGGTAGCTTTGGTGCTGGCGGCTCCTTGTTCCAGCCAGATTTCACTAGCCAGTCGCGAACCGGCTGTTTGTCATAGCTGGGCTGTGACTGACCGACTTTATACTGCTTAATATCCCAGAAGCGGGAAGAGTCCGGCGTCAACAGCTCGTCAATCAGGATTAGCTTGTTGCCAACCAGACCGAACTCCATCTTGGTGTCGGCAATTATGATGCCTCTGGCTCTGGCATACTCCCGCGCATAGTTATACACGGTCAGGCTTGCCTGTTTAATGTCCTCCGCCAGCGTCCTGTCTATAAGTTCCTTCAACTGCTCCATGGTTAGCGGCTGGTCGTGCCCGGTCTCTGCCTTGGTAGTAGGCGTGAACAGCGGCTCCGGCAGCTCCTGACTTTCCTTCAAACCTTTTGGCAACGTGTAACCACACACGGTGCCGGATTTCTGGTATTCCGCCCATGCCGAGCCACTGAGGTACCCACGCACCACGCATTCAACGTTGATTCGGGCTACCTTCTTCACCAGCATCGAGCGACCCTTTAAGTATTCCGGGTACGTGAACTTTTTCTTCAGTGGCAGATATTCATCGAGGCGGGTCACATCATCGATGGTCTCGACCAGGTGATTGGGCACGAGGTTCTTTGTCTTCTTGAACCAGAAGGCTGAAAGCTGGTTCAGTACATTGCCCTTATCGGGAATTCCACACGGAAGCACCACATCGAAGGCGGATATGCGGTCGCTGGCAACGACCAGCAACATCTCACCCAGCTCATACGTATCCCTCACCTTGCCCCGTACGAATAGAGGCAAAGGCAAGTCTGTCTTTAGTAATATACCGGATTCAGCTCCCATACACCACCTCAATCAATTACACGGACCGGGGCGCTAGACCGCCCCTGGATTTGGTGGAATTCGGTTTCTCGCGCCACTGCGATTCGGTCAAACCCAGCCTGGTGAAGATTTCGTTCACGTGCGCAAGATAATGCTGGTAATCAAATATCGCCTTGAGTTCATCTTCAGGCAGGACGCCGGTCACCTCGGAATCAGCCTTCAGTAATGATATGAAGGTCTTACCACCCTGCCACGCTTTCGTGGCATTCCGCTGGGCCAGTTCATAGGCTTTTTGACGGCTCAAGCCCTTTTCAATCAGTGCCAGCATAACGCGCTGTGAGAAGACTAAGCCCTTGGTCAGCTCAAGATTCTTCTTCATCCTTTTCGGGTAAACAAGAAGCCCGCTCATAACCGATGTGAACAAGCCAAGCGAGTAATCCACCAGCAGGCAGGCGCCCGGTAGAGTTATTCTCTCTGTGGAAGAGTGGCTGATATCACGCTCATGCCAGAGAGCGATATTCTCCATGGCGGTGAGGGCGAACCCGCGCACCAGCCGCGCCAGACCGCAGATGCGCTCACAGAGCTCCGGATTGCGTTTGTGCGGCATCGCCGATGAGCCGGTCTGTCCCGGCGAGAAAGGTTCCTCTACCTCCCTGGTCTCCGTCTTCTGTAGCGCTCTAATCTCCGTGGCAAACTTCTCGAGTGAACCGGCAGCTATAGCCAGCGTGGTAACGAAATGCGCATGACGGTCTCTCTGCAACACCTGGTTGGAGATAGGCGCAGGTTCCAGTCCCAGCCTGGCGCAGGCTTTTTCCTCTACTTCCGGCGGCACGGTGGCATAAGTACCTACCGCTCCGGATATCTTGCCTACTGCAATCACCTTCTGGGCTTCGGTAAGGCGGCGCAGATTGCGCCTCATCTCCTCGGTCCAGAGCGCCAGCTTAAGCCCGAAGGTGATTGGTTCGGCGTGCATGCCGTGCGTGCGCCCTATCATGATGGTGTATTTGTGCTCTATAGCCTTACGCGCTAGAACAGTTACCAGCTCTTTTATATCCTGGATTAATATATCCGCCGACTCCACCAGTTGAAGGCTGAGAGCGGTGTCCATAACATCGGATGAAGTTAGCCCGAGATGGATAAACCGCGATTCTTCACCGACACTCTCCGATACCGCGCCGAGGAAGGCGGTCATATCATGGTGGGTCTCTTTGAGAATCTCCTCCATGCGCTTCAGGTTGCACCGGGCTAGCTGCTTTATCCTGGGGATAGCCTGCCTGGGGATAGCGCCCAGCTCCGCCCATGCGTCACAGACGGCTATCTCGACATCGAGCCACTTGTTGAATTTGTTTTCGTCCGACCATACCCGCTTCATCTGGGGTCTGGAGTAGCGTTCAATCATCACTTGGCTCCTTGTAGCTCAGTCCGGTACTTTTCGTAAGCTTTTCGTATGTCATCGTACTTCAGACCTAAGATTTCAGCCGCAAGATACGCGGCGTTTTTAGCTCCCGCGCTGCCCACTGCCACGCAAGCCACAGGGATGCCGGCGGGCATCTGCACTATTGCGTAAAGCGCGTCCACTCCCTTAAGCTCGCTGGTGGCGAGAGGTATCCCGATGACTGGCAGGGTTGTCCAGCTAGCCATGACTCCGGGCAAATGAGCGGCACCGCCAGCGGCGGCTATAATTACCTCGATGCCGCGGCTCTGTGCCATCTTGCCGTACTCCCTCGCCTTCTCTGGAGTGCGGTGCGCCGAAATTACGGACACCTCATACTCTACGCCAAGAGATTTAAGCACTTCCAGCGCCGGCTGGACTGCTTCGGCGTCCGATTTGGAACCCATGACCACCCCTACCAGTGGCATCTCTTTACTATCTCCTTATAGCCGCTATGTCTTTGCGGTAATGACATCCCTGGAAATGAATCCTCGGAATATTAGCGTATATTTTCTGCCTGGCATCCTCGGTGGTATTGCCCATGGCTACCACGGTAAGCACCCTGCCGCCGCCGGTCAGGAACTCTCCCGGGCGGCTGCCCTGCTTTGTTCCGGCGTGAAATACGATAACATCCTTATCAAGCGCATCGAGTCCCGTAATCGGAAAGCCGGTCTGATAATTGCCCGGGTAGCCGCCGGACGCCAGCACCACCCCGACACATGCCTGGTCGCTCCATTCCGCCTGAACAGTATTCAGCTTTCCGTCTATCACCGCCAACATTATGTCAACTATATCGGTTTTAAGGCGCGGCAGGGTAACCTGGCACTCCGGGTCGCCAAAGCGAGCATTAAACTCAAGCACCTTTGGCTCTTTGTTGTTTACCATCAGCCCGGCATACAGGACACCGCTGTATTTCCTGCCCTCCTGCGCCAGCGCCTTCACGGTCGGCTTCATAATCGCCTTTTCGACTTTCTCGGCAATATCAGGCGTAAACCAGTATGGAGGGCTGAAACTGCCCATGCCGCCGGTATTCGGTCCCTGGTCGCCGTTATAAACCCGCTTGTAGTCACAGGCGGGCACCATAGGCACGGTGCTGGTGCCGTCAGAAAAGGCGAAGTAGCTTACCTCTTTGCCTGTGAGCTTTTCCTCTATAATCACCCTGTCACCGGCGGAGCCAAAGGCTTTCGCTTTCATAATGTTCGAAAGTGCTTCCATGGCTTCCTGGACCGTCTCCGCAACGATAACTCCCTTGCCTCCGGCAAGACCGTCTGCCTTGATAACCAGCGGAACGCCCTTCTGCTGAACGTATTTTTGAGCCTTCTCGTAATCAGAGAAGACGTCACTCTGAGCACAAGGAATACCGTACTTCTGCATCAGGTCTTTGGCGAAGACCTTACTGCACTCTATCTGCGCCGCCGCCTGGGTGGGCCCGAAGACTTGCAGTCCTCTGACCAGGAACCGGTCAACTATTCCCTCAGCAAGCGGCGCTTCCGGACCAACCACGGTCAGGTCGATATTGTTGGTCTGAGCCGCTTTAACCAGTGTCTCAATATCGGTAGCCTTGATGTCCAGGTTTCTGGCTATCAGGGCTGTGCCGGCGTTGCCCGGAGCCGCGTACACCTCCTTGACTTTAATACTCTGGATGAGCTTCCAGACCAGCGTATGCTCCCTGGCACCGGAGCCTATAACTAATACCTTCAGCGTTTACCTCCATAAAGGTATTGCACTACTCCCATTCAATAGTTGAAGGGGGTTTGGAGGTTATATCATAGACTACGCGGTTCACGCCGCGTACCTCGTTCACGATTCGGCTGGAGACGCGGGCTAGCAGGTCATAGGGCAGGCGCGCCCAGTCCGCTGTCATGGCATCTTCGCTGGTGACGGCGCGTAAGGCTACCAGGTAGCCATATGTCCTGAAGTCGCCCATCACGCCCACGCTCTTGACATTGGTTAACACGGCAAAGCTCTGCCATACCTGGTGGTACAGCTTAGCCTTCTTTATCTCGTTCATTACGATGTAGTCAGCCTCGCGCAGAATATCCAGCTTCTCTTTGGTCACTTCGCCGATGATACGGATAGCCAGCCCCGGACCGGGGAATGGCTGACGCCAGACCATCTCCTCCGGCAGACCAAGCTCGGTGCCGACCTTGCGCACCTCGTCTTTGAACAGTGAGCGTAACGGCTCAAGCAGGCGGAGGGTCATCCTGGCGGGAAGACCGCCGACATTGTGATGTGTCTTAATCTTCGCCGCCGCGCGACTGCCGGACGAGGCGCTTTCAATGACATCGGGATACAGGGTGCCCTGAGCCAGGAAGTCCACCTTACCTATCTTCTCTGCTTCCTCTTCGAAGACGTGGATAAACTCTTCTCCGATTATCTTGCGCTTCATCTCAGGGTCGGTAACATCCTTCAATTTGGCAAGGAACCGGGAACTGGCGTCGACGTATATGATGTTCATGCCAAGGTTAAGTCGGAATGTATTGTAAGTCCTCTCCACCTCTTCCTTGCGCAGTAACCCATGGTCGACAAAGATGCAGGTTAGCTGGTCGCCTATGGCGCGGTGAATCAGTACCGACACCACCGAAGAGTCAACCCCGCCGGAAAGCGCGCTGATGACCTTGCCCTCGCCAACGGTTTCTCTAATATGGCAAATGCTTTCCTCTATGAAATTGCCTATTGTCCAGTTGCCACTACAGCCACAGACTTTGTAGACGAAGTTCTTGAGCAGTGTTTTGCCTTCAGGGGTGTGCACAACCTCGGGATGGAACTGGA
>JAUYDO010000130.1 GCA_030691835.1 Dehalococcoidia bacterium
GAAGATAGTCAGCCACCACCTAGGCGGCATGATTCCATTCTTCTGGGGACGTATTAACGAGACCTATAGTCCAGCAGACCAGCAGAAGACGATTGGACGCACTCTACCCGAGCCGCTGTTCAAGTACTTCTCACTTTTTTACTATGACACGGCGGTTGGCGGCAGTGTCTCGGCAGTAAAGTGCGCCTATGATGTCTTCGGAGCCAGCCAGCTGGTATTCGCCACGGATAATCCTCACGGACCCGGCACAGGAGAAATCCGTCTGGCTACCTATCCCGGCGTAATAAAGTCCCTGGGGTTATCCGAGGCTGAGAACAAGCAGATATTTGAGGGTAATGCCCGGAAAATCCTGGGTTTAATATAAGTAAATTCGACTTCTGGGGTTAAAAAGGGAGGGATGAGACATGAAGAGGGTTTTACTGGTTGCCCTGATGGCTGTCCTGGTGCTCGGTCTCTTGCTCGCCGGTTGCGCTCAACCGGCACCGGCTCCAACCACCGCCCCGGCACCGGCGCCAAAGCCCGCTCCCGCACCTGCCAAACCTGGCCCGGAGGAATTTTACAAAGGGAAAACCCTGGAACTTTACGTACCAAGCTCACCGGGCTCGGGGCTTGATACCACTGCCAGACTCCTGGCACCTGTAATGCAGCAGGAGATAGGGGCGACGGTGGTAGTGATAAACCAGCCAGGCGGGGGCTATACCATACCCATCAACTATCTCTATGAGAAGGCTGAGCCGGATGGACTGCGAATCGCGCTGATGGAAGGTAGCTCCACTATAGCCGCGCAGCTATTGGTGATGGAGAACTGCAGATACGACCTTAGAAAGATGAGCATGATATACAATGTCTCAAGTGGAGACGGCATCTGCGTGGTGGCTTCTGATTCTCCTTATCAGTCGGTGAGCGACCTCTTAGCCGCCAAGAAAACTCTGGTGGCTGCTGCCACAGGACCTACAACTCCTACCGGCATGGCGGCTAAGGTCATTCTTGAAGTGGCTTTTGGCTTGACGGTAAAGGTAGTTACCGGCTATGATGCCGCGCCAGCGACGTATAAAGCTGTGTTGCAGAAGGAGGCTGACATCTGCCTGGGTCTTTATTCGGCAGCCGCCGGCCTCATATCCGAGCGCAAGCTCAAGCCGCTATTTGTTTGGCAACGCGAGAGGTTTAAGCGACTGCCTGATGTGCCTACGGCTTTTGAGGCACTGGAAAAGGCGGGGAAGCTCACCCCGGAGAGCAAGTACTGGATTGATGTCATCGTGGAACTCAACACAATACAAAAAGCTTTGATGACTTCTCAGAATGTGCCCGCTGACAGGATAAAGTTCCTAAGGGATACAATGGGCAAGATACTCAAGCAACAAGCTGTAGTAGATAGCTTCGACAAGGCTACAGTTACCCTGTACCCTCTGAGTGGTGAAGAGACAGCGAAAAGTGTCAGCAAACTGCTTGATATGGAGAAAAGCAAGGCAGAGCAGTTAAAGAAGCTACTGTTGACAAAGTAGCTAAGACTATCTGTTTGGGCATAAATCAGTAGTGCCGGGTTAGAGCGGATTTGAATAAAGAAGCGATACTGGAAGCCGATGTCCTGTGCGTAGGCGGCGGCATAGCCGGCTTGATGGCGGCAATACGGGCAAGTGAGCTCGGCGCGAAGGTCGTCGTGGCGGAGAAGTCGAATACCCTGCGCAGTGGCGCCGGTGGTGTCGGCTGTGACCACTTCGTGTGCTACATCCCTGAGGTGCACGGACCGGATGTCATGGAAGTTATCCGTGAAAAGCGCCTGGGACAGATGGGGGGCAAACTGAGGGACACGGAGCGGACACGCACCTGGTATGAGAAGTCCTCCGAAATCGTAAGGCTGTGGGATAGCTGGGGCATCCCGATGAAATACCAGGGAAGGTACGAGTTCGCCGGGCATTCCTTCCCCGGTGCCCGTTATCAATCGGGCTTAAAATACGCCGGTCAGATGCAGAAACCAATCTTGACCAGGGAAGCGCTGAAGCGCGGCGTAAAGATAGTAAACAGGGTGATGGTATTCGAACTGCTCGCTGATAGCGCCATCGCCGGGGCGATAGGAGTGGGCACCAGGGAAGATAAGGTAATAGAGTTCAGAGCAAAAAGCGTCGTCCTGGGCACAGGCACCTTCAGGCGACTGTACCCTGGACCCACCCCGGGCTGGATGTTCAACCTCCGCCGCCCTGGGACTCTCACCGGCGATGGTCGAGCTATGGCTTTCCGCGCCGGCGCCGAGCTGGTCAACATGGAGGTGCTGGAGTACCACGCCGGTCCGAAGTACTTCGCCCGTTCGGGACAGGGTACCTGGATAGGGGTCATCAGAGACGCAGAGGACAAGCCCGTGGGTCATTTCGTTAATAAGCCGGACAAGAGATACGGCGACATGATAGTGGAGGTGAACAAGAGGCTGTTCTCGGAGTACGCCGTCTCAGGTAGAGGTCCCGCTTACATGAATTGCCGGGGAATCTCAGATGATGACCTCGCTTACTTCATGCACTGGATGACGCATGAAGGCAACGTGGCTTTGTTAAACCATCTGAAAGAAGAAGGCTTAGACCTGAGGAAAAATCCCATCGAGTTTATGACCTATGAGCCGGAAGTCGCCGGGACAATCCGCACCAACGCCAGAACCGAGACCTCGGTTAAAGGACTGTATGCCGCCGGTGACGAGACGGGCATCGGCGTGTCTCACGCGGCGGTGTTCGGCTGGCTATGTGGAGAGAACGCCGCCGGGTACGCGAGAACTACAGTACAGCCTGATACAAAGGAAATACAGGCAAAAGTCACAGAGGCAAAGATTCTGGTCAGTAACCTGAAAAATCCCCATTTTGGTCCTGATTGGAAAGAGGTGAATATCGCCCTTCAACAAATAATGAGTGACTGCGCTGGCGCGCTCCGCTCCGAGTCTCTGCTGGAAGCCGGACTTAATCACCTCCGGCGGCTAAAGGAGAAGACGCACGACACGATGGTCGCCGCGAATCAGCACGAGCTAATGCATGCCCTGGAGGTGCTGAACCTGCTGGACCTGGCTGAGCTTGTCTTCATCGCCGCGGAGGAGAGGAAAGAGACGAGAGGTCAGCACATACGCTCGGACTATCCTTACGCCAACCCCCTGCTGGATAAAACACTAATCATAAAGAATGTCCATGATGTCCCGGTCACAGAGTGGACAAAGTGAGGCGCTGAAGGAGAAGAGGAATGGGCATGTTGGAAGCCATTAGCGCTGGTTTTATGAATTACTTTACTCCTTCAGTGTTTCTTTTTAGCCTGCTGGGGGTGGTGATAGGTCTGATATTCGGTATCTTGCCGGGGATTAGCTCCCTGACCGCCATGGCGATTATTTTGCCTTTAACCTATGGAGCGAACCCGCTCTTTGCCATTGTTATGCTAACTGCAATTCGAGCCGTCAGCGCTACGGGCGGTGCGATTACATCCATCCTGATAAACATTCCGGGAGAAGCCTCTAGTGCCGCGCTGTGCCTGGACGGGAGCCCGATGACCAAAAAAGGGCAGGGTGGCAGAGCTGTGGGTGCTGCCCTCTGCGCCTCCGGTCTGGGTGGTATTCTGGGCGGGTTTGTCCTGGCTCTTCTTATTCCCGTGGCATATCCGCTTGTGCTGTTGTTCGGCTCCGGAGAAACTGCCTTAATTGGCTTACTCGGTCTTACGTTCATCGCTGTGCTTTCCCAAGGCTCCGTCATTAAGGGTTTTATCGCTGGGCTATTAGGGATAATACTAAGTTTTATCGGAGTCCATGGCGTAACATCAGCAATAAGGTTTACATACGGCAATCTGTACCTTTATGATGGTATACCCCTGGTACCGCTGGTGCTCGGACTATTTGCCTTCCCGGAGATTTTTGACCTGATACTTAAGAAAGGCGGCACCATAGCCGATGTAGACCGGTCGGTCATTAAGCAAACCGGCTGGCCGCAGGTATACGAAGGCATGAAAGACGTGCTCCGTCACTGGTCACTGCTTATCCGTAGCACGGTAGTGGGTATTATTGTCGGTATAATTCCTGGAATAGGTGGGGCAGTGGCTCAATTTGTCGCCTACGGTCATGCCAAGCAGACCTCCAAGCACCCGGAGCTTTTCGGAAAGGGAAATATAGAAGGAGTAATCGCGCCCGGTAGCGCCGTCAACGCCGAGGAGGGAGGCGCATTTGTGCCTACCCTGGCTTTTGGCATCCCCGGAAGCCTGGCGATGACACTTATGCTGGCGGCGTTCCTTATTCACGGTATTCAACCGGGACCAGCCATGTTGACACAACATCTGGATTTGACCTGGACAATAGTCGTAGCCCTGATTATTACGAATATTATGGGTGTCGGTCTGATGTTACCCTTCGTATCAACCTTCGCACGCATAGCCTTTGTGCGCAGCAGGCTGGTCGTTCCGGTATTCCTGGTTGTAGCGGCTTTTGGCGCCTACGGTAGCAACCTGGAATTCTGGGACATAGTCACCTCCTTCGCTTTTGGTATACTGGGTTACACCATGATTAAAAGTGGCTATGACAGAGTCGCCATAGTTCTGGGATTCATTCTGGGGCAAATGGTAGAGAGATATTTTGGTATTATCATTGCGGCAATGGGCGCCGAATTCCTGCTCCGTCCCACCTCCATGATTCTTGTTATTATGATTGTGCTGTTACTGGTCTACAAGCCTATAAATAATCTAATCAGGAAGGGTAGACGGAGAAGAGAAACCCCATGAATGCTAGCCGAATTCTAATATTCATATTCTTTGCCTTTATTCTTTGGATAGTCATTTACTCATTCCGCTATCCGCCTGAAGCTCGCTTCGGACCTCTGGTAATAGGGATACCAGCGGCGGTGCTCATCGTGGTGCAGATTGTAAGGGAGAGCCTCATCAGGCAACCAACATCGAAGGCGGCGCCGGCTCATAGCCAGCAAAGTAGCCCGGCCAGCACAGTGAAGGGTTCATTCAATCCGTACCTTGAGATTGCTGTGTGCCTTATAGGCATGATAGCCGCAATATACATCTTCGGGTTACTGATAGGTTTTGTCATGTTCATTGTGGCTTACCTCAAATTGCACCGTGAAGGCTGGTTATTGACCGCGGCTCTGGGCCTGGGTGTTCCGGCCCTCATATACGCCATATTCGAGATTGTACTGCATATGCCGCTGGATAAAGGCATACTATTCGGATGATATGAGGGGTCTCTCCTGAGCCTGATTAATTCTTAAAAAAGCGTGCCCACCCGATATGGTTTGGGATAGTAGTTGTGCTGATGGTTGAGATGGGCTTGATTACCCCACCGGTGGGTCTGAATGTATTTGTCATCCACGGCGTGGCTAGAGACGTACCTATGTCCACCATATTCCGGGGTATACTCCCCTTCCTTGTGGCAATGATAGTCTGCTTTTTATCGTTTCAGCCTTTCCCATAATCGCACTCTTTCTGCCTGGTCTCATGAAGTAGATTCTACCTTCCTCCACCCACAACAGGCACTCTTTAATCAATTCCTCAACGATACACCGTGAAATAAAGCCGGAAAGAGCCCTGAACCGATTGTTAACTGTTGCTTTACCAATATCTCGGTTTTATGTAAAGAGGTAGGTATGAAAGGCTATAGGGTGGAGCGGGAGACGGGACTCGAACCCGCGACAACCTGCTTGGAAGGCAGGCATTCTACCACTGAATTACTCCCGCAAAGCTACGATAGTTGTGGACTGTTCACAAAAGAGCTTCAAGAGCAGTTTATCAAATCCAGAGCATCAGGGTCAAGTAAAAAGACTGTAGATACCCACTTCAAGCTTCGCTTGACCTGAATCCTGGTGCGATTGCCACTTTACATACTCAGTAATCTGCTTCTCATCCAATCCAACTGTCGAGACAAAATAGCCTGGCGACCATACCACTCGCTCTTTCCAATATACATTCTCTAACCACGCAAACTTTTCCCGCATCCTGCTCGCCGTATACTGCTTCATCTTCCCAATCACATCACTTACCACATACTTCGGCGGCGGAATCACCATCAACAGGTGTATATGAACAATCTGTATATACCGCTCAAGTATTTCACAGCCGAGCATCCCCCTTAATACCTTGGGGAAAAGTTTGCCTACATTCCCCCGCACGCTAGGATTCAGGATACGGCGGCGGGCATAATCCTGAGCTCCTCTTCTTTACCCAAGGCTACATTCACTTC
>JAUYDO010000308.1 GCA_030691835.1 Dehalococcoidia bacterium
CATACAAGAAGAGAGTGTATTCTCCCAACAGGATTAAGTATCCCCTGATTAGAGTCGATTGGGACCCGGAAGGTGAGAGACATCCGGAGAACCGGGGCAGGAGCAAGTTCAGGAGAATCTCCTGGGATAAGGCGGCTGATATAGTCGCCAGCGAGATAAAGAGGATACACAAGCAATACGGTCCTTTAGGAATTCTGGTGCAGGGTGATGGACATGGAGAATGCAAGACTATCCATACTCCCCATGGTCATCAATCGCGTCTTCTAGAGATGATGGGAGGCTTTACCCAGCAGGTCCGTAACCCGGATAGCTGGGAGGGCTGGTACTGGGGTGCCAAGCATGTCTGGGGCGAGGGATGGGTTGGTCTTATGCGTCCGGCAGATAATGTAATTAAGGACGTGACTGAAAACAGCGATATGGTCTTGTTCTGGTCATGTGACCCGGAAACAACCCCCTGGCAAATCGGCCAGGCTGCCACCCGGCTTTGCTACTTCTGGTCCAGGGTCGGGATAAAGCAGGTATATATCTGCCCTGACCTCAACTATGGTGCGGCGGTCCACGCGGATAAATGGATTCCGATTCTCCCCAATACCGATGCCGCACTGCAACTGGCAATTATTTATATGTGGATAAAAGAAGGCACCTACGATAAGGAGTATGTCAGGACTCATACCGTCGGCTTTGATAAAGTAAAAGACTATGTCACGGGCGTAGAGGATGGAGTACCCAAGACTCCGGAGTGGGCATCCGAGAAGTGCGGCGTGCCGGAGTGGACCATCAAGGCGCTGGCAAGGGACTTTGCTGGCAAGATTACGTCTATAGCCCATTATATGGGCGGGTCTATGATAAGAGGTCCTTACTCCCATGAACCGGCCAGGCTGGAATGCATATTATTAGGGATGCAGGGACTGGGAAAGCCGGGTGTCCACCAGGTTGCGATATCCTACGCCGGAATGCCCAGAGCCAGTGGAATAAAACATTCCAAGTTTGTTGGTCCGGCGCTGAGTGAGCGTTTTCAGAAGCCGACTCTCATCACCAGTGCTGCCCTGGGCAAGCAGCTCATTCCCAAGACACTGATTCATAAGGCTATCCCCAACCCGCCCGTTTCTTTCTATGGTACCGGGGTAATCATGGCACCGATTGAAGACCAGTTCAAAAAATATACCTACCCTATACCAAAAGATGAGGGAGGCACTGAAATCCACATGATGTGGACCGATAGCCCCTGCCGGACCACCTGCTGGAACTGCGGTAATGAGACTATCGAAGCCCTGAGAAACCCCAAGATTGAGTGCATCGTTGCCCAGCACCCCTGGCTGGAGAACGACTGCCTGTTTGCCGATATTATCCTGCCCGCTAACACCACCATGGAAGTGGATGATATAGTTACGAATATCAGGCAGGGTGTGCAGTTCCAGAGTGTAACGCTACAGGGGAAAGCTATCGAACCGATAGGTGAGTCCAGGAGTGACTATGAAGTAGTATGCGAGATAGCCAAAAAGCTGGGCTTGTATGAAGATTATACAGAGGGAAAAACCATCGAGGAATTGCAGAAATCCGTTTTTGGCGATATGGAGCTACACAAATATATCAGTTGGGAAGAATTCAAAGAAAAGAGCTACTATGTTTACCCCTTTGCTGAAGATTGGGCGAAAGACCCGGCTGGTTTAATAAAATTCTATCAAGACCCGGTAAAGAACCCTTTGCCGACCCCGTCAGGGAAATTAGAGTTTTACTCCGAGAGATTGGCGAGATACTTCCCGGATGATACTGAAAGACCCCCAATACCCAAGTGGGTTGAGAAGAGCGAAATGCACGATGAAAGGCTCTCCAGTACCCGCGCCCGGGTATATCCTCTGCTTTGTATGTCCAATCATGGCAGGTGGCGGATGCATGCCCAGTGCGATGATATCCCGTGGACCAGGGAAGCTCTCACCTGCAAGGTCAAGGGATTCGATGGCTACCTGTACGAACCGGTCTGGATTAATCCCAGAGATGCCGAGACGAGGGGCATCAAGAATGGCGATATTGTTAAGGTCTTTAATGAAAGGGGCATAGTCCTCGGTGGCGCGTTAGTCTGGGAAAGAATAAGACCGGGCGTAGTATCCATGGACCATGGAGCCAGAGTTGACTCCATTTTACCGGGGAAACTGGATAGAGGAGGCGCTATAGACCTTATCACCCCGGAGGGAACAACTTCTAAAAATTGTGTCGGGCAGGCAACCAGCGGTTTCCTGGTAGAGGTGGAGAAGGTCACCATGGCTCAGATGGAAGAATGGAAGAAGCAGTACCCGGATGCCTTTGAAAGAGAATATGACCCGGCGTCCGGACTGCGCTTCAATGCCTGGGTTGAAGGAGATAAGTAGAGATGAAGAAAGTCTTTGTGATATGGTGTCCAGTGATAGCAACGATGAGCAAATGCAAATAGCATCTGCAAAGGATAGATGAAGTGAAGCAAAGAGTGCGGAGGTTAAAACATATACCACATATGATTGATAGCAAGGAACCTGTTCCAACCCAAACAATTGCCCGTGCAGTTGACATCCTCACAATTTTAAATGACGGTGTGTATGGGATTACTGACATCTCGAAGAGATGCGGCTTGAACAAAGCCACTATTCACAGGTTGCTGAAATCGCTGGAAATGACGGGACTGGTGATGCGAGACCCGGAAAGCAGGCAATATTGCCTGGGTCCCTTGCTGGTTAGATTTGCGTCGGATAGTTTAAATACGCACCAGAACCTGTGTATTTGCGCACATCAAGAGATGCAGCATCTATGGGAGCTAAGCGGGGAAACCGTATCCCTGCTAATTCAAACCGGAATATGCGGAATGTACCTGGAGGAGTATGTCAGCCCTCAATCAATCCGTTATACAGGAGGGAAGGGAACGCTTAGACCCCTTTACACCGGGTCAGGAGGCAAAGCCATACTTTCACAACTAACTGACGACAAGCTGAAGATAATGTTAGACAACTTTACATTTGAACCTAAAGGACGCAACACAATCCTGGACAAAGAAACCCTG
>JAUYDO010000018.1 GCA_030691835.1 Dehalococcoidia bacterium
ACGACGAAGCAATCCGTACCCCCGGATTTCACGGATTGCTTCCCCCGTATCAAGTACGGGGTCGCAATGACAATACCGTTGAGGTGGGCTTCTTGAATTCGGACTCACGGATTACGGATGCGCTAAGTTATCAGCTATCAGCTATTGACTTCTGTCTTTTGACACATTAGAATTCGCTACGTGACAAAAATGAGGCTAGCTGTCACCGTCATTCTGCCGGTAATCATGCTTGGCTCTCTGGCTCCCGCACTCCCTGTCCTTGCTGATGACGAAGTCAAATGGATGCGGGTGAATATCCCGGCTAACGGCTCAGCCGGGAACTGGCAACTGGCAGACGGCTCCGACGTGCGGCACCTGACGCGGGCGGCGGATGGCACCCTGTACAGCTACGCCAACCCGGCAGGTACAACCCAGCGCCTCTTCAAGTCCTCGGACGGCGGCTATAGCTGGTCATACACCGGAAAGATAGAAGAAGACCTCGTTGACATAGGGGTAGTCCCGGATAAGCCCAATATGGTTTACTGCGCCACGACCGCCAAAATCTACAAATCAGTAGATGCGGGTGTCAACTTCACGTTGCTAGGTGTCAATCCCGGTGGCGCCGGCGCGGGCAATGTGGAAATCACCTCGATTGACGTAAGGTACGTCGAGGGAAACGGCACGGTCATCGCTGCGGGCACCAGGGATACCGATGCCGGTCAGTTCGGTGGAGTCTATATTCTTGAGGAGAACAAGTCCCTGGTATGGGTGGATACCGGCATCGGCGGCTACGATGTCTGCACCGTGTCTTTTTCGCCGACCTACGCTCATGACCGCCAGTTGATAGCCGTGGCTACGGACGAAACCAATACCATCGTCACCGCCAACTTCAACAGGACAGGCTGGAACACGGTGGTGGGCGATGCCCGGATTCCCGGAGTCGTGGCGGTTTCAGCGGCTATCGCTTTCCCTGCCGGCTACAGCTCTGAAGCAGTCAACAATAGCTACGTCCAATTCGTGGCTATTGATACCGGCACCGGCAACGGAGATGTCTACCGTATTGACGGCAAGCCAGCGCCAGCGGCATCAAAAGTGACCGATATGAATGCCGGCACTATTTCTGGTTTGAACAGCATTGATGTCACCGGCTTGTCCGTGACGGGCAGTGCTGATAAAGCCGTTATCATGGCTGGCGCTTCTGCATCCGCGCAGGTCTACCTCAGCGTTGACGGTGGCAAGAACTGGACAGTTAGCGCCAAGCCGCCGACGGGCGCCGGTAAGACCTGCGTGCTCTTAACCCCGGACTTCAATGATAGCGGCATGGCATACGCCGCAACGAGCGGCGCTGAAAGCGCTTTTTCAGTAACCAGGAACAAGGGCGTCATCTGGAATCAGGCTGGCTTGATTGATACCAAAATGACGGCGATTGTCGACTTCGCCGTGTCTCCCGATTATAGCCAGGACAACACCTTATTCCTGCTGACCTTTGGCGGCAAGCACAGCCTCTGGCGCAGTGTGGACGGTGCCGTGAGGTGGGAACGGGTGTACTCCGGCGCTCTGCCAGGCGTTGACACCATGAGCCTTGTTGCGCTCTCACCACAGTTCACGCGCTCTCGCGTTATGTTCGTTGCCGGGACCAGCGGCGGCAATCCTGTGGTATGGAGGTCAACGGATAACGGGCAGAGCTTCATCAGGTTCTCCTCAAGAGACCCGAATACAAGCAATGCACTAACCATCGGAGCCTGGGCAGTTGCGCCCGATGATAGCCTGATTGTTGGCAGTTATGACGGCACCAACGGTGTAATATGTCGCACGGCAAGCGGCGGTCTGTTCTATATTAGCCGTGCGACCGCCGGGACTGCTTCCCTGAACCACATGGCGCTGTCTCCCGGCTTCAGTAAAGACAAAACAGTGCTGACGGGGACCAGCGCCGGCTGGGTCTACCTGTCCAGCGATGGCGGACTTACCTTTCAAGCGCTGCCGCCGGACGCCGCTGCCGCACCTATAGGCGGGCTGGTATACGTCGCCTTCGATTCCGATTATAGCCGTAACAAGACTGTTTACGCCGCCAGCGACACCGCCGGTAAAGGTATCTACCGTTTCGTTGTCGGTAAGAGCACTGAATGGGAGAAAATAGATGTAACACTGCCAGCGGGCAGTAAGATAACCGGTATGACGGTCTCGGCCGACGGAGTCCTGTATGCCAGCAACTCGCTGGCGGTAGATGCCGCCAACAAGAAAGGCGGCATGGAACGCTCGCTTGACCCCACGTATTCACTCGGTCCTTCCTTCGAGACGGTGACACGCGGACTCCCTGACGGTGCCACGTTGAAGAGGATTTGTGTAGCGGGCAATAGGCTGTGGTCAATGGAACTGACGGGGGTTAAACTGATGACTTTCGTGGACAGCCATGCCACGCCGGTTAAGCCAGTAGCTCCGGCGGACAAGGCGCCGGGACTGGATACTACAAACGTGACCCTGGAATGGGAATCGGTAAAGGGCGCAACCGGCTATAAATGGCAGTTAGACCACGAAACGGACTTCTCAAGCATTCCCACGGGTTTCGAGGGTAATATCCAGGGAACTTCCGTCCGCCTGCCGGCGCTGGAGTCCGATACAACCTACTACTGGCGGGTCAGAGCCACGGAGCCGGTGCTAAGTCCCTGGTCAGCTAAGCGCTCGTTCAGTACCGTGCTCGGCACGGAGGTGATTGCCCCGAAGCTGACAACTCCGGAATCGGCGGCGAGCCGGGTACCGCTGAAGCCCGTATTCCAGTGGAGCGCCATAGCCGGCGCGGACAGATATGAGCTTGTGGTTTCGGTGAATGTCACCTTCGCCAATCCAGTTGTCGCCAGGATGAATGGTGAGGCTCTGCCGGCTACAGCGTGGCAGTGCGATGTCACTCTCAGGTATAACACCACCTATTACTGGAAAGTCAGGGCGCTCAACGCAGCGACACGCAGTGCATGGAGCGCGGCCGGCGCCTTCATCACCGAATTGCCTCCGGAGCCTTCCACTGCTCCGCCAGCCCCCACTACCATAGTGATTCCGGTGCCGATGCTATCACCACAATCGCCTCAGCCACAGCAGTCACAATTACCATTACCACCACCTCCCCCATAGCCCGCTCCGGTGCAACAGGGCTATCCCGACCAGACACTGATGCTGATATACATCGGTGTCGGCATACTCCTGGTACTGACGGTGATACTGGTGATTGTGGTAATCCTGATGCTCAAGGTCTTCTGGAGGACGTAGCCCACCATCCGTTTAAGAAAGAATGCATATTCTTTCTAATAGTATATTGTTACCGCTGGTCGTAATACGGAAGCCTTCGGGTAGGAAGTCCATCCCGCTGATGGCAGCGCGAGAGTGTTTTTGCCATATTAATTTGTAGATTTACCCTTCTTAGCCCGACTATCAAGGTATTGTTGTATAATATCTTCATCAATATTCCGACGAATTGTGCTATACTTTATTCTGAAAATCGCGGGCAGGCAAACGTAATGGAAGTTGACCAGGCAAAAGAGAGAATAGAGAAGCTACGGGCTGAGATTAACCGGCATAACTACCTGTACTACGTGCTGAACAGCCTTGAAATCAGCGACGCCGAGTATGACGCCCTGATGCGGGAGCTAAAGGAGCTGGAAGCAAAGTACCCGCAGTTCCTCGCCCCCGACTCACCGACACAGCGCGTCGGCGCCGCGCCGGTCGAAGCCTTCGGCGTGGTGGAGCATCCGTTTCCCCTGCTTTCTCTGGGAGATGTAGTATCAAAAGAGGAGCTGCTAGCCTGGTACAATCGGACAACAAAGCTACTGGGACACGCCAATTTCAACTTCGCCTGCGAGCACAAGATTGACGGGCTGGCTGTAGCCATTACCTATGTGAACGGCATGCTCACCACCGGAGCGACACGGGGCGACGGCGCTCGCGGCGAGGACATAACCCAGAATGTAAAGACCATCCGCAGTATCCCGCTTTCGGTGAAGAACGCTCCGGCGCGCTTCGAGGTGCGTGGCGAAATCTTCCTGCCCCGTACCGCCTTTCACAAGCTGAACGAGGAGCGTGCGGCAGAGGGCTTACCCCTCTTCGCCAACCCCCGTAACGCCGCCGCTGGCTCGGTGCGCCAGTTGGACCCCAGAGTCACCGCCAGACGCCCTCTGGACATGTACGCCTACGCCCTGGGCTATATGGAAGGCAAACCGATGCCGGACACCCACTGGGAAGCCATGGAATATATCAAATCGCTCGGCTTCAAGGTGAATCCGAACAACAAGCTGGTAGATACCATTGATGATGTGGAGGCGTACTACCAGACCTGGGTGGAAAGGCGGGACGCCATGCCCTACGAGGCTGACGGCGAAGTCGCCAAAATCAACCAGTTCGCCCTGCAGGAGCAACTGGGCGCGGTGGGACGGGAGCCGCGGTGGGCTATCGCCTATAAGTTCCCGCCAATCGAAACCACCACCAGACTGCTGGAGATAGGCATCAGCGTGGGCAGGACAGGCACACTCAATCCTTACGCCATACTTGAACCGGTCGCGGTGGGTGGAGTGACCCTCAGGCAGGCGGCGCTCCACAACGAGAACGACATCAGGCGCAAAGACATCCGCGAGGGAGATACGGTGATTGTGCGCCGTGCCGGTCAGGTCATCCCCGAAGTAGTTGCCCCGGTAACGAGCAAGCGCGCGGCTAATGCAAAGGAGTTCAGCCTGCTCGAAAAGATATTTGATAAAAAGAAGAACCGCCCAGCCTGCCCGGAGTGCGGCGGCGAGGTGATAAGACCGGAAGGCGAGGTCATGTACTACTGCGCCAACGCCGCCTGCCCGGCACAGTTGCAGGAGCGAATCGAGCACTTTGCGTCCCGGGGCGCTATGGATATAAGGGGCATCGGAGAGTCTATGGCGGCACTGCTCCTCAGAGAGGGGCTGGTCAGGGATGTCTCTGACATCTACTATCTGACAAAGGAACAGCTTGCCGCCCTTGAGCGCATGGGCGAAAAGAGCGCCGGCAACCTGATTAACTCCATCAACAACAGCAAGAAGCGCCCGCTTGCCAGGGTCATTTACGCCCTGGGTATAAGGCATATCGGCGGAGAGACGGCAGAGCTTCTGGCTGGGCGTTTTGACAGTATTGATAAGCTGGCAGCTAAGATTGATAAGCTGGTCTCTAAGATTGATAAGCAGACCGATAAGATTGATAAGCTAACCGATGAGATTGGTAAGCTGGCCGATGAAATTGGTAAGCTGGCCAATGAAATTGGTAAGC
>JAUYDO010000036.1 GCA_030691835.1 Dehalococcoidia bacterium
TACAAAAGGAAATTGGTCTCTGCTGAAGAGGCTGTAAAAGTGGTCAAATCGGGGGATAAGGTATTAATCGCCTGGCTCTCCGGAGCGCCCGTGACCCTGTGCCAGGCTTTGAGCAAGCGCAAAGATGAGCTGGAGAATGTAACCATTAATGAGACGATTGCCTGGGTCCACTTTGCCTGGCATGAGCCAGGCACTGAAAAAGCCTTCAAGCTAATAAAGTGCCACCTCGTGGGGGTTGACCACGATGCATTAGAAGATGGGCGCAGGATGGAATTCGTCCCGTGGTACACGTGGCATCCTCGTGACCAGATGGCTCCGGGGGATGAGGTGGGGGGTGCAGTGGGAGTCTATGATGCCGATGTTTTCATGGTGCTCATCACTGCTCCCGACAAAAACGGATTTTGTAGTTTCGGGGACGTGGTATGGGCATCAAAAACGGCATCCAGGCACGCCAAAATAGTCATCGGTGAAGTAAACGAGAGCCCCATCAGGACCTATGGGGACAACTACATACATGTCTCGGAAATAGACTACTTTGTGGAAAATAAGTCTGCTATGCCGGAAACGATATCCGCCCCTCCCAGGACGCATCACGCAAGCTCTCACGCGGCGAAAGGGAGGACCGACGCAGAGACCGCTTCGATTGAGGTCATTGGCGAAACGGTAGCTACTGACATAATCCGGGATGGAGACACCCTCGAGATGGGAGTGGGCATGGTGTCATCGGCAATACCGGCTTACCTCTACAATAAACACGATATCGGTATCCACTCCGAGGGATACCCCGGTGCCATAGTTGACCTGGTTAGAGACGGCATAGTGACCGGAAAACGCAAGACCCTGAACCCGGGCAAGGTGGTGGCTACTACAATGTTCAGGGCTTCACCGGAGCAGAAAGTCTATGCCAACGAAAATCCGGTTTTTGAGCTCCGTGACGTCTCCTACACCAATAGTTTCAGGGTAATCATAGCTCACGACAACCTGGTAGCCATAAACACCGCACTGAGTGTCGACCTTACCGGGCAGATTGCTTCTGAGTCTATCGGTCCGCGCCTGGTCGGTGCCTCAGGCGGACAGACCGATTTCCAGATTGGCGCTCACCACTCCCGTGGCGGAAGAGGCGTGACCGTATTGCTGTCTACAGCCAAAGAGGGCAAGCTCTCCCGCATCGTGCCCGGATTTGAGCCGGGAACGATAGTGACCATCCCCCGACCCTACGCGGACTACATAGTTACCGAGTACGGCATGGCGAGGCTGAGAGGCAAGAGCCTGAGAGAGCGGATAAATGAGCTGATAGCCATTGCCCATCCTGACTTTAGAGCCGAGCTACGGAATGAGGCAAAAAGGCTGTACGGTATTTGGATGTGATGGTTAGAAAGTAGAGGACTTGAATTAAAGTAAAGTTGGCAAGCAAATCAAGGAGGATAAGATTTTTTGGTGACTGCTGAAACAAAAAGAAAAAGCTAAGTTATAAGTCTGCCCGAGGCAGCGAAAATGGTTAAGAATGGTATGATGCTGGGTCTGGGTGGCGGGCACAGCCGCGAGTCGCCCAACGCCTTTGCCAGGGAGCTTGTCCGCATGGGCGTAAAAGACCTGACTCTGATTCCCACCAACTCTTCAGCTTACCAAGCCGATATCTTACTCGGTGCCGGGTGCGTAAAGACGCTCTACATGTCTTATGTCGGTCTGGACTACATCGGCGCCGCGCCCAACTTCAGGCGACTTGCCGAGAGCGGCACGCTGAATATTATTGAATTTGATGAGATGGGGCTCCTGCGCGGACTGAAGGCGGCGGGCGCCGGCGTCCGCTTTTTCCCCCTGCCCGACGGGATGAGGGCAGTCGATGTCGTCAGGGCTAACCCCGACTTCTATAAGGAAGTCGTTGACCCTTTTACCGGCGAGAAAGTCGTGGTGGTGCCGCCGATAACGCCCGACATAGCAGTTTTACACGTAGCCAGGTGTGACGCCTATGGTAACGCCCGAGAGCTTGGCTTTACGGACGGAATTATGCACATGGCGGCTAAAAAAGTGATTGTGACTACGGAGGAAATAGTTTCACTGGAGGATACGCAGGCAAACTATAAGGAAGTGACCATATTGGGCAGGTTTGTCGAAGCCGTCGTGGAGGTGCCCTATGGCGGGCACCCGGGACCGTGCTCAGGGTGCTATCAGCTTGATGAGGAGCATCTGAGAGAATACCAGCAAGCGGGAAAAAATGAGACCACATTTAAGGCATACCTGGACAAATACGTCTACGGGTGTAAAAACCACGAGGAATATCTGCAAAAAATAGGGATTGCCAACAGGTTGCTTAAGTTGAAGTATTACTAAAAGGGGAAGTGAACGTGTTTGAATCAGTACACGCTAAGGACTATTATCCTGGCGAAATAATGGCGGCTTTCCTGAGCCGGGATTTGAAGGACGGAGAGCTGGGAGTAATCGGCACCTTTTCACAGATTCCCTGGCTTGCCTGCCGTTTAGCTCAGGCTACCCATGCGCCCAGTCTCTGGTTCTTTTGCGGGCCTTCAGCGGCTATGAACTCCAAATTTGATAAGTTGCTGTGGTCTGTCGGCGATTACCGTATGCACGTCGGCGCTGAAAGCCGTGTGTCGCTGGACACCGTCATGGACTTGCAGGGACATCCCTGGTTCATAGACTTCGGGTTCTATGGCGGATTTCAGATAGATAAATACGGCAATCTCAATATGGCTTATATCGGCGACCAGAAGAAACCCAAGTTCAGGGGTCCCGGGACTATAGGCACCATGGCTACCGCCTGGCTCAACAGGGTGTATATATTTACACTCGCCCATTCACCGAGACTATTCGTGGACAAGGTGCCTTTTGTCAGCGGCCCCGGTTTCCTGGATGGTCCGGGAGGCAGAGAGAAATTCGGATGTCCGCCCCGTGCCAGGGGACCGCGTTACGTGGTGACTCCGATAGCCGTCTTTGACTTCGAGGAGGAAACAAAGCTTATGCGTCTGAAGTCCGTTCATCCCGGCCACACCGTAGAAGAGGTAAAGAGCCGGATGGGATTCGCTCCGGTAATCCCAGCTAAGGTCCCGGAGACCGAACCGCCAACTGTTGAAGAGCTGGTATTTATGAGAGACTTCGACCGCGATGGGATTTTACCACAGCTTATTCAATAAGTTTTGACTTTATCAAACCAGAAGGTGTTCAATAATGTCATTCGGAGTAGCTAAAGCTAAGCCGAGCGACTAGGAATCTGAGAGATTCTTCGCCCGCCAGAGGCGGACTCAGAATGACATCGAATATAAAAACCGGGAAAGGATAAGAAATGCTGTTAACTGAATTAGAATCCAAGAAGCTGCTGAGCCAGTCGGGAATAAATGTGAATGAGACCGAGCTGGCTACATACAGAGACGAAGCCATCTCCCTGAGTAAACGCCTGGGATTCCCCGTGGTATTAAAAATTGTTTCGCCGGATATCGTGCACAAGAGTGATGCCGGTGGTGTCAGGCTGGGGCTAAATACACCGGAGCAAGTGGGCGAAGCTTACGACGGGATTCTGAAGGCTATCCGTGAAAAATACCCCAATGCCAGGATTGACGGCGTGTCAGTCCAGAAGATGGCTCCTCCCGGTGTGGAAGTGATTATCGGCATGTACAAGGATGCCCAGTTCGGTCCGGTGCTTATGTTCGGTCTCGGCGGCGTCTGGGTAGAGGTGCTGAAGGACGTCTCGTTCAGAATTGTGCCGCTGACCAGGGAGGACGCGGCTGAAATGATAAGGGAAATAAAGGGTTACGCCCTGCTGAAGGGTTTCAGGGGTCAAGAGCCGGTGGACATATCAAATCTGGAAGAAATGATGCTCAAGATTTCCAGTTTTGTTGAGCAGAATCCACGCATAAAGGAGATGGACCTGAACCCCGTCTTTGCCTATGCTAGAGGCGCAGTCGCGGTAGATGCCAGGGTAGTTGTGGAGGATAATGCACAGTAAGGGCTAAAGCATTAATAGGGAAATATCTATAAAGGTTGGTAAATAGACATGTCAAATAGTTCATTAGATTTCATCTTCCACCCTCAGTCTGTCGCCATAGTGGGCGCGTCGGAAAATGTAGCCATGCTCAGCGGCAACTATGTACAACACCTCGTCAACTATGGATTTAAGGGGAATATCTATCCCATAAATCCAAAACGGCCTACGATTTTTGGCGTCAAAGCCTATCCCGATTTGAAAAGCATTCCCGGAAATATCGATTATGTGATTGATTGCATAGCGTTGGAAGACACGCCGGCGCTACTTGCGGCTTGCTCTCAGAAAGGCGTGCAGCTTGTTCATGTTTTTGCCGGTCGCGCCGCTGAAACAGGGCATAAGGACTCTATTGAGCTGGAGCAGAAAATCTTGCAGGTGGCGAGGCAATACGGTATCAGACTTATAGGTCCCAACTGCCTGGGCATTTATTGTCCCGGAGTGGGTCTTTCCACCGGTTGGGATTTTCCAAAAGAGCCTGGGACCGTTGGCGCCGCAATCCAGAGCGGAGGAAACTCCACCGACCTCGTGCGCTGGGGCGCGTTGCGCGGCATGCGCTTCAGCAAGGTTATCAGCTACGGCAACGCCCTGGACCTCAATGAGAGCGATTTCCTTGAATACCTGGCTGGGGACCCTGAAACCAGGGTTATCATGTGCTATTTCGAAGGGGTAAAAGACGGACGCAGATTCTTTGACATATTGCGCTCCGCGGCAAGGCAAAAACCGGTTATCATCCTGAAAGGCGGCAGGACGCGCGCCGGAAGCAAGGCAGCCTCCACTCACACGGCATCGCTGGCTGGCTCGTATAATATGTGGTCGATTATGATAAAGCAAGCCGGAGCCATTCAAGCCCTGAATTTTGATGACTGGGTAGACCTGGGTGTAGCCTTTTCCATGGTTTCACCCATCAAGGGCACCAGGGTTGGGATAACCGGAGGCGGCGGTGGTCGGAGCGTACTCAGTGCCGATGAATGTGAGGAAATGGGGTTTGATGTCGTTCCACTGCCTTCGGACATCAGGGAACAAATACGTGAGAAAGCCCCGATTATATGGGACTGGGTGGGTAACCCGGTGGACGTGTCAATCATGAGAGGTACGAGCATCGGCAACGCCGAGGTGCTGACCATGATGGCTAAACACCCGGACTTCGATTTCCTTATTGGACAGATTACCGAGGACATACCATCAGTTCCGGACGACTTCATGCCGAAAGTGCATAATGAGGTAGACGGCTATATACAGATATTCAAAGGCGGTCTGAAGCCGATAGTGGTAGTCCAGAGCGAAAAAAGCCTGGGAATAAACGAGTTTAGTAACTGGCGCTGGAGACTGTTCGCTGAAGCAAGGACCCAGTTTGTTGAGGCTAAAGTGCCCTTTTTCCCCACCATCGGCAGGGCGGCTAGAGCGGTCAAGGAAGTGATAAACTACTACCAGAGAAAAGGCTCTTAACTTTTTTGTCTTTCCCCTCTCCCCTCCGTGGGAGTCCGCCTGAGGCGGAAAGGTGAGGGGGATTTGAAGACAGCCGTACTATTGCATAATCATGGTTTCACCCTCACCCCGTATCAAGTACGGGGCAAGCTCTAGCCTCTCCTCCCGCATCAAGTGCGGGACAGGCATCGAGGGAGAGGGAATTAGGAGAATAATATGAAGCTGACAAATAATGTTTACGTGGAGACAAAGTATTCCGGAGCTAACGTAAGTTATGTTTCAACTAAAGACGGGGTTGTTATGATAGATTCGCCACAAAAACCTAATTTAGAAGTTAAATGTTCAGGGGTGATAGAAGTCAGGTCCCGCACTTTAATATTCCTCTCAAAATGGGCTATTGTAGTTTTAAAGGAGAGTATAGGATGGCTGAAGAGAAGTTTGTGTATACCGCCTGCATGGGAAACGGATGCCATGAGCACTGTTTCCTCAAAACATATGTGAAGGACGGCAAGATTGTCAGAACGGAGCAAGCCGTTCTCGGACCCCCTGAAGGCTTGCGCTATGGCATCTGTCAAAAGGGAATTGAATATGCCAGGTTCCCTTACCTTCCGACCAGGCTCCTGTACCCGCTGAAGCGCGTCGGCAAGCGCGGTGAAGGAAAGTTCGAGCGCATCTCCTGGGAACAGGCGATGGACGAGATTGGCGCCAAGCTGCGTGAAATACGGGACAAATATGGTCCCGAGGCTGTACTCGTCAATACATTCGCCTGCGGCTATCCCGCCAACTGGACCGCCCTGCACATGGTCCTGACCCGGCGCTTCGTCCATACCTTCGGAGCCACGGCTTCAACTCTTGAGACGGTGGACCGGGGCTTCTGGTTCTCTACCCAGTTTGACATGGGAGCCGGCTGGCGCTACTCCAATTATGACCCCCGTCTGCTAGTCGGTGCCAGGTACATCTTTATCTGGGGCAGTAACCCGATTGGTGCGACACGTGCCACCGGGTCCACCCGCTTCTTGCTGGATGCGCAGGAGCAGGGCGCCAAAATGGTAACCATTGGTCTGGTCTATGACAGCACCGCCGCGAAGTCGGACCAGTTTGTACCCATCAAAGGCGGCACTGATGCGGCGCTGGCTATGGCTATGAACCGCATACTGATTGAAGAAGACCTCTACGACCATGACTATGTGACCAATCATACCGTAGCGCCGTTGCTGGTGCGCGAGGACAACGGCAGACTCCTGCGGGAGAGCGATATAATCGCCGGCGGTGACCCGAAGAAATACGTCTTCTGGAATTTGACGCCCGCTGAGGCAAGGACAATCGCGGCGCGCACGCATGACTTCGGCACCTCGGCGCCCGACCTGTTTGCCTCGCCGGTAATAAACGGCATTCCCTGCAAGACGGCATTTTTAAAGCTTAAAGAGCACCTTGCGGAGTGGACTCCGGAGCGCCAGGAGACATTGACCGGAGTACCGGCTCAGACAGTGCGGCAACTGACTTATGATTTCGTTAAGAATAAGCCCGCCGCTATATGGTTGAATCTGGGACTACGCTATTACAATGCCAGAGAAGCGCACCGCGCGATACAACTGCTTTCAGCCTTGAGCGGCAATCTCGGTCTTAAGCACGGCAAACTGGCTCTGATAGCCTGGTGCGACGGCTGGCCGGTGAGAATGAATGACGGACCTGTTTCCTATCCCGATGGTCCTGAGAACGCGAAGGGAGACCGTCCCCCGGTTACCGACGTGCTGGAGAGCTTCAGAAAACCCGGGGAATCAAAATACAAAGCACTGCTTAACGTTATGGGAAACCCGGTCCATTCCGCGCCCGGGCGCCAGCTATGGACTGAAGAGCTGATACCCAGGCTCGACCTCATCGTGGACTATGAGGTGCGAGTAACCGATACGGCGGTGTGGGCTGACTACGTTTTACCGGATACCACCACCTTTGAACGGAGCGAACTGCTGGTACCCCTGGGCGACTGGGCTGTCTTACAGGAGCCGGCTATCGAGCCTCTGGGTGAAGTAAAATCTCCTGCCGACTTCTGGCGTATGCTGGCGAAGCAGGTCGGTCTTGAAAAATACTTCGATAAGACACAGGAGGCATGGCTCGAGCTCCGTCTCAAGTCTAAGGACCCCGCCATCGCCGGCATCAATCCGCCGCTGACAATGGAACGGCTGAAGAAAGAGAAGATGGTGCGGCTTAACGTGCCGACTGAACCCTTTGACGCTTTCGACTACTATGGCTTCGTTTCACCGACCGGACGCTTCGAGTTCTACTGCGAGGATATGGCGGATGTGGATGAAGCCATGGCAAAGTGGCTGCCTCCATTGATTCATTCACCCAAACGCAAGGACTACCCCCTGCACCTGATGGTAGCCAGACACCGCGTCTTCATGCAGACCCAGTTTACCGATTTCCCGGACTTGAGGCAAATCGCGGGTGACGAGCCCTGGATGCGCATCAACCCTGAGGATGCAGCGACACGCGGAATCCTTGATGGTGACCTGGTAGAGGTATTCAACGAGCGGGGCAAGGTAAAGGTCAAAGCAAGGCTGAGCCAGGTGGTGCCGCCGGGGGTTGTCCAGATGTGGTTCGGCTACCGCGCCGGGGAATACCTGGAGGGCGTGCCGACTCAGATTCAGGTGCCTCTGGGCTGGGGAGAGACCCAGGATGCTGCCGGTCGGAAGTGGGTGGAAGTAGTTGCCAATAGGTGGCTACCGCGCCCCGGCGAGAAGGTAACGTGGGAGACCCTCGCCGCGGGACGGGTACCAGCCACGGCAAACACGGAGACACAGTTTGCCGGGAACTGGGACGTCATCTGGGACAACTACTGCGAAGTAAAAAAGGCGGCGGGAGGCAAGTGAAAATGGGACAGCCCGCGATTCTGGTAAATTTGAACCGGTGCACCGGATGCTGGACCTGCTCTACGGCGTGCAAAGTAGCCTACCAGCTCGGTGAGGATAAATGGTGGCACTACGTGCGTACTATCGGGAGCGGAGCCGGCGTTGACGAGCCTGCCGGTGAATGGCCCAACTTACGAATGAGCTGGATGCCTGTATATACCACCGGTTGTATCCTTTGCGCCAAACGGACTAAAGAGGGTTTGGAGCCACACTGCACCTACAATTGCCCTGCTAAAGCCATGACTTACGGTGATTTGAGCGACCCGGATAGCCCTGTATCCGTCCGCATGAAGCAACTGAGGGAAAGGGGATATAAAATATTCCAGCTTCCGGCGTGGGAGCGTACCCGCCCGGAGGTATATTACGCGGAGAAGTAGCCAGGGGGCATAGTAACGCCTGTAAATCAATAAATAAGTATCAAACCGAGTCTTAGACCGTGCGGCACGTCTGATACAGATGTCGAACCGCCCATAGGATATATGTCCCAGGCGCGGCTTGGTCATAAGGTTATTATAGCAGAAGTAGGTGGGTGCCGCTGTAGCTCGGACAGGTGTTGAAGGGATAGAAACGGAGCCGGGGGGATCCGAACCCCGAACCGCTCTAAAAATCCACCGCCGTAGCCCTCTTCCGGTTCATGAATGACGTGTCATTATGTCTGCTCAGGATGAAGCGGTTTTTATCATCATATTTGAAGATGGTGATGCCGCAGGTGTCCTGCTCTATGTTCCAGAAGTGGGAGTCGTCCGTGCCAAGCAGGGCGCAGATGAGC
>JAUYDO010000139.1 GCA_030691835.1 Dehalococcoidia bacterium
TGCGCCAGCTTGAGCCGAAGATTGTTCTGCCCATGCACTACAAGACACCGGCTATAAATAGTGAGCTTGAGTCAGTTGACAGGTTTCTCAAGGAAATGGGCGTATCCCAGACTGAACCTCAACCCAAGCTCAACGTCACCAAATCCCACCTGCCCCTGAGCCTTCAGGTCTCTTTGCTACAGTATTAGGGCGGGGAATACCCCTCTCGTTCATAACCGTATCTTTTCCCCAAACTAATACAAACGCACAAGTAATGATACATATATCATTGTTATGAAAATGGAGTCCTCTCGCCCCTTGCGGGCTTCGTCGTGAGCTCAGCCGAACGGAGAGAGTTAGAGTGAGGGGAGCCAATTGAATCGGTTTCACCCTCATCCCCGTATCAGGTACGGGGCAGGCTCTAATCTTCTCCCCTCGAGGGAGAAGGGATAAGATACTGAATATTTTCATACATTGTGGTGTCTCTGACAAGAGACATGAGGGATTACTATGAAAATAAGCTCTTTCTACCTTCTTTTTGTCACCCCTGCGAAACATGTCCCGTTCCCGTATCAGGTACGGGACAAGACTTGATACGGGAGCATCCGCCTCTGGCGGATACCGGAGGTTAGGAGGGGTGGATTCCCGCTTTCGCGGGAATGACATGTTACGAAAGGCATTTTAACCCCCTTGCGCAGTGCCGTGTCTATAAAGTAAACTAAAAGACGTTTCCACATACAGAGTATTGGTCGAGGGTTTAGCTATGGCTGAAATCCGCCCGTTCCGGGGCGTTCGCTATAACCTGGAGCAGGTAAGAGACCTGTCTGCGGTCATCTGCCCTCCCTATGACGTAATCAGTCCGCAGTTGCAGGACGAGCTGTACCGCCGCAATGAATCCAACTTCGTACGTATTGAGTATAACCGGGAGCTTCCACAGGATAACGCAGAGGACAACAGATACACCCGCTCCGCGGGAACAATTAAGCGCTGGCTGGAGCAGGGTGTGCTCAAAGCGGATGACCCTCCCGCTATCTATCTCCATGACCACCATTTCAGCATCCGGGGTAAGCGATGCCGCCGCCGGAACATAATCGCCTGTGTACGGCTAGAGGAGTGGGACAAAATGGTCATCCGCCCCCATGAGAGCGTGCTCTCATGGGCTAAGAGCGACCGCCTGAGCATGCTGTGGGCATGCCGGGCGAATACCAGCCCCATCCTTGCCATGTACGAAGACCCGGCACAGAGGCTCGGTGCTTTGCTGGCGGCTCAGTCGAAAGGTAAACCGGCAATCACTGTGGAAGAGGGCAGTGGTGAAAAACACGAGGTCTGGGCAGTTACCCAAGCTGATGTCATCAGAGAGATGCAGAATGGGCTGGCGCGTCAGTCCTTTTACATCGCCGACGGGCACCATCGCTACGACAGCGCTCTGACCTATCGGCGTGAGATAGTGTCGCGGTCCGGCCGCTTCAGCGGGGAAGAGCCGTACAACTTCGTGATGATGAGCCTGGTGGACTTCGCCGACCCCGGGCTAATAATTCTGCCACCGCACCGCCTGGTCCGGGGCATATCTAAAGCCACCCTGCACGGGCTGGAGGCACAACTGGGGTCTTTCTTTGAAGTAGAGACATTGCCCATTACTTCATCCACTGTATGGCAGAAGGTGGACAACCTGCTAACCGGTATAACGCCCAGGACAAAGAAAACCAGGCTTGCAGTTTATGGACTGCGCGATGACAGCATGCTGGTATTGACTCTGCGCGACTTCGCGGCGGCGTGCCAGATGATGCCTTATTTCCATAGTGAGATGTACAAGAGGCTGGATGTCAGCCTCGTTGACCATATCATACTGGAGAAATTGCTGGGTATCACCAAGAACAGGGAAGAAGCCGTGCTGGCTTACAGCTATGACAGGGAGGACGCGGTCAACCGGGTGCGGAACCAGGAGTACCAGCTTACCTTTATACTTAACCCGGTCAAGCCGGAGCTGGTGAAAGCCATGGCTGATGCCAGTGACCGGATGCCTCGTAAGTCAACCTACTTCTACCCCAAGTCGCCGGCAGGGCTGGTCTTTTATAAGTGGTAATTATTACAGTGTCACCGCTTTGGCGGTGTAAACGTCCGGGATTGCCAGAATCATTTGTCTTGCCTCTTCAGGCAGAGCCTCATCAAGGTCGAGTATCATCAGGGCTTGCCCGCGCTGTTTCAGGCGGCTGACGTGCATGGCGCTTATGTTCACGTCCACACTGCCCGTGATGTTACCCACCGCGCCAATCAACCCGGGCCGGTCTCTGTGGTCAATGAACAGGAAGGCGCCGGGAGTCGGTATGAAATCAATCCAGAAGTCGTTTACCCTGACGATATGCGATTCTCCCCGTATCACCGTGCCCGAAAGAGTGGCGACACCGGCGTTCGTGGTCACTTCCGCGGTCAGTAAGCTGCCGTAGTTCTTGCACACGGCGTCTTTCTGCTCCACCACGGTGAGCCCGCGCCGGGCGGCTATCAGGTTGGCGTTGACCATGTTAACCCGCTCTTCGCTAATGTTCTCAAGCAGTCCGCCCAGGAAAGCCGCCTTTAGCGCGTTGGTCTCGTAGTTGCAGACTTCGCCCTCGTACTTCAATTGGATGGCGCTTATCTGCCCTTCAGACAGCCGGTTTAGTAGTTTGCCCATAGTTGCCGCCAGCTCCATAAATGGTCTCAGCACCGAAGCCGATTCCGGCGAAATGAAGAAGACATTGACCGCGTATCTCGGTGAGCGTCCGCTCAGCACATCTACCACCTGCTCGGCTACGTCTGTAGCCGCCATAGCCTGCGCTTCAGTGGTGGAAGCGCCGAGGTGCGGCGTCACGATGACGTTCTCGCACTCGAACAGTGGACTGGACGCCGGGGGTTCAACGGGGAATACGTCAACCGCGGCACCGGCTATCTTCTTCTCTTTGGCGGCTTTTGCCAGAGCCTCTTCGTTGATGAGACCGCCGCGCGCCGTGTTGATGATACGCACCGTGGGCTTCATCATCGACAGCTCTTTAGCTCCTATCATATCCTTGGTCTGCGGCGTCAGCGGGAGATGCAGGGTGATGAAGTCTGCCTCTTTGTAAACGCGCTCCAGCGGGACAAGCTCAACCTGGAGATTCCGGGCATGGTCCGCCGAGACGAATGGGTCATAGCCGATGAGCTTCATCTCCAGCGCACGGGCGCGCCTGGCTACCGCCGAGCCGACATTGCCCAGCCCGAGCACGCCCAGTGTCTTGCCCCGGACCTCGGTACCCATGAACTTGCCCCTCTCCCACTTTCCGCCCTTGAGGACGTAGTTGGCTTGAGGGATGTGGCGTGCCAGGGCGAGCATCAGGGCGATGCTGTGCTCCGCGGCGGAGATGGTATTGCCGGTAGGGGCATTGACCAC
>JAUYDO010000117.1 GCA_030691835.1 Dehalococcoidia bacterium
TTCGGGCTGATGTCCTGTGTGCCGGAGGCGGAATAGTGGGCATGATGGCAGCTATCCGCGCCGCCGAACTCGGGGCAAAGGTGGTTGTCGTAGAAAAGAGCAACACCGTGCACAGCGGCAACGGCGGCGCTGGAAATGACCACTTTTTATGCTATATTCCCGAGGTCCACGGGTCGGACCTGGACGCTTTCATCCAGGCGGCAATCATGGAAGCACAGCTGGCGGAGCACTTCCGCGAGTTCAGCAAACCCAGGCTACGTAAATTCCTGACCACAACCTATGACGTTATGAAGCTGTGGGATGGCTGGGGCATCCCGATGAAGTACCGGGGCGGATACGAGTTCGCCGGGCACGCCTTCCCGGGACGCACGCTTTCCCATCTGAAATACGAAGGTAAGAGACAGAAGATTGTCCTCACCGACCAAGCCCGTAAGCGCGGCGTGAACATAGTGAACAGGTGCATGATAATCGACCTGTTCAGTGATGGCAGGATTGCCGGTGCTCTGGGCATCGATACCAGGCAGGGCAACCTGATAGTATTTGAAGCCAAAACAGTCATACTTGGCACCGGCTCGGTAAACCGGCTCTACCCCAGTCCTACCCCCGGCTGGTTTGCCAACCGCACCTGGGCGACCAGCATCACCGGTGACGGACGGGTCATGGCATATCATACCGGCGCCGAGCTGGCTGACGTGGAGATGCCGCGCTTACACGTTGGTCCAAAGTACTTTGTACGCTCCGGGCAGGCAACCTGGATAGGTGTATATAGAGACCCGGAGGGTAAGCCAGTTGGTCCTTTCGTCACCATGCCGGACAGGCAGTACGGCGATATTACGCCGGAGGTGAATAAGGGCATCTTTGACGAGTATGCTAAAGCCGGCAAAGGACCGGTGTACATGGATGGCGGTGGCATGTCCGATGAAGACTATGAGTACCAGCTACACTGGTTCTCCCACGAAGGGCTGGATGCCCTGGTAAACCATATGAAGGAAGAGGGCATAGACCATAGAAAAAAGCCCGTGGAGTTCATGACCTATGTCAGAGGCATCTCCGGAAAGATATGTGTAAATGACGATGGAGAGACATCAGTAAAAGGTCTTTATGCCGCCGGTGATGAGGTCGGGCTGGGCATATCCCACGCCGCCGCTTTCGGATGGCTGGCAGGCGAAAATGCGGCAAGGAAGGCAAAACACACCGACTTCGCCGGTATCAACAACTTGAGCGAAATCGTGGGAAAAAAGAAGGGGATTCTCGGCGAGATAAGCCGCAGAGAAGCCGGAGCTGATTACAAAGAAATCAATTTCGCCCTGCAACAGATTATGTTTGACTATGCCTGGACGATGCGGTCGGAGAAACTGCTTGAGGCTGGACTCAGCCACCTCCGCAGGCTAAGGCACAAGGCGCTTGATACAGCTATCGCTAGGAATGCGCACGAGCTAATGCGCTGTATCGAAGTGTTTAACCTGATTGACCTGGGTGAGCTTGTTTTCATCACCGCCAACGAGAGGAAGGAGACCAGAGCCAGGCACATCCGGTCTGACTATCCACTGACTAACCCGATGTTGAATAAACTGGTTGTCGTAAAACAGGTTGACGGGAAACCGGTCACGGAGTGGAGGTAACTATGCCGCCAGTAATTGACCCCAGGATATGTAAAGTCTGTGGTAAATGTGCCGATATATGTCCTGAAGACGTGTTCTTCGGCTCGGAGAAGAAGCAGGTGCCGGTGGTGAGCTATCCCGATGATTGCTGGCACTGCAACTCTTGCGTCTACGAGTGCCCGGTCGAGGGAGCCATAAAGCTCAGAATCCCGCTGCCGATGCATGTCGTCTACAAGCCGGGCACTAAGTAGTTGTGACGTCTAAAATAGACTGGACTCCTTGAGAAATTTCTCCCTTGCTAAGGGGATGGGATAAGGGGACACGGTTCATGAACTACCAGCAGGCAACGGAATACATCTTCGGGCACACCAACTATGAGGTGGTGCCCCGGGTGCCGCACATCATGGCTAACTACGACCTCAGGCGCTTGCTTGAGCTGATGTCTTGTGTCGGGAATCCCCATCTCAAAGCAAAGTCAATCCATATCGCGGGCACCAACGGCAAGGGAAGCACCTCAGCTATGCTCGCCTCAGTGCTCACCGACTCAGGCTACAGGACCGGACTTTATACGTCGCCGCACCTCCATACCATGCGGGAGCGCATCATGATTGACGGCAAGCTCATCGGCGAGCAGGACGTTGCATCTCTTATGACCATGCTCCAGCCACATATCGAGGAAGTGAACCGCAAAGCGACCTATGGCAAGCTGACGGTCTTCGAATTGCTGACTGCGCTCTGCTTCATCTACTACGCCACTGAGGGAGTCGAGTTCCAGGTTATGGAGGTGGGGCTGGGTGGCAGATTTGATGCTACGAACATTATTATGCCGGAAGTTTGTGTCCTGACCTCCATCAGCCTTGACCACACCGAGGTGCTGGGCAACACCCTGAGCGAAATTGCCACCGAAAAAGCGGGCATAATAAAGTCGGGCTGCGTGGTAGTGCTTCAGCCCCAGGTCGACGAGGTGGACAGGGTCATCGAGAAGGTCTGCCGGGACAAAGGTGTAAAACTAATAAGAGTTGGCAGGGACGTGATCCGCGAGAGCCTCGGTTTTGACCTGGCACAGCAAAGACTACGGGTGAAGGGCAGACTGGGCAGTTACGACCTGACCATACCGCTTCTGGGTCAATTCCAGCTTGAGAATGCCGCTTCCGCCGTGGCGGCGCTGGAGGTACTGGCTGAGAAGGGCTACCGCGTAAGCAAAGAGAGCGTCACACGCGGATTGGCGCAGGTGGACTGGCCCGGAAGGATGCACATTATCAGCCGCAAACCGATAATCGTGGTTGACGGCGGACATAACCCCGGCGCTTCGAGGCGGCTGAGAGAAGCGCTGGAGCAATATTTCCGCCCGGCTAAGGCGCTCCTGGTTATCGGAGTCTCCAATGACAAGGACCTTGTCGGCGTGGTGCGGGAGCTAGCGCCTTACTTCAAAGAGGTAATCGCCACCCGCTCGGTCAATCCCAGGGCTTATGAACCGGAGATGATAGCGGCTGAGTTTGCCAGATACGGGCTCAAGACAAGCATTGCAAAGGACATACCATCCGCTCTGGGGCAAGCAATATCAATGGCGGGTGAAAAGGACTTGATTTGCGTTACCGGCTCCCTGTTCGTGGTCGGGGAGGCAATCGAGTACGTGCAGAAGCACCCCGGCGCTTAGCCGCCGGAGCTTATTTTAGTTTTTCCCGCAAGAGGTGGTCAGTCAAGGCATGGCGAACTGACTGCTGTGAGCTTCCCCGGGTAGCATGTTACCTAGGATTTTCTCAAGTGCCATGGTGTGACTGCATATCTTCCAGTTTGAGAAAAAGGAGCAGGTGCAGTGCCATTTGCCGTCCTTGAACTCCGTGGTGTAGATGTCATGCTCACCGCGGAATTTTAAGGAGAACTCCGAGAAGGTAACACGGTCTGTTTCCTGAGCGTAGCGCTTGGCTTTTTCAATCTTCCCTATCAGGCTTGACTGCATTTGCCTACCTC
>JAUYDO010000118.1 GCA_030691835.1 Dehalococcoidia bacterium
TTAGACAGCCTCTTAAAGGGGGATTTTGGGTGTTTCGCGGAGACCTACGTGTTTTTCCCTGTTGCTATTTGTCCACAGAGCGGTATATTATATACATCATCAGTGCCTTATTCCTTGTAGGAAGAGGTAGTGGGATGTGCGGCATTGATAACCGGGTTTGCCGGGTCAAAATGAAGTTTGGCTCATAAGGCGGTAAATATGTCCATAGATTTAGTCCATGTCGGCTTTGACAATTTCCTGGCGACCAACAGGATTGTTGCTATCGCTTCACCGAAATCGACTAGCATAAAGCGTGCCATAAAAGATGCGGCGCACAAGGGTTATCTGATAGATATGACTCATGGCAGGAAGACCAGGTCGGCTATCTTCGTTGATAATGGGCATATCTTTCTCACTTCTCGAGCTCCGGAGATTATAGTGGACAGGCTGAGGGTAAGCCACATTGGCTCAGCGCTCAAGTCGGAGCTGGAAACGGAAGAAGAAGGAAGTGAGCTGTAACCATACTGCGCAGATTACTCCTGTTGCTGGTCCCCTCCTGATAATTGTTTCAGGTCCTTCCGGAGTCGGCAAGGATGCCATCCTCAGCCTCATGAAGGAGAAGGGTTATCCCTTTGAGTTCATCACCACCGTCACCACCCGCCCGAAGCGCGTAAACGAGCGAGACGGGGTGCACTACCACTTCGTGTCCGCTGAAAAGTTCCAAGCGATGCTTAAGCAGTCGGGACTGCTTGAGTGGGCGAACGTATATGGCAACTGGTACGGAGTGCCCAAACAGCCGGTAAAGGAAGCACTTGCCGCAGGGCGGGATACCATAATTAAGGTAGATATGCAGGGCGCGGCGACTATCAAGAAAATCGTGCCCGAGGCGGTCTTCATCTTCATAGCGCCGCCCTCCATCGAGGAGCTTTTGAACCGGCTGAAACAGCGCAGTACCGAGTCGCAGTTTGATTTAGAGGTGCGCACCAGGGCGGCTGAGGGCGAAATGAAACAGGTATTCATGTTCGATTACATTGTAGTGAACAAGGGCGACGGCATTGATGAAGCGATAGCCCAGATTCAGGCAATCGTCACCGCCGAGAAATGCCGGGTGAACCCCAGAAGAATCACTCTGTAGGTTCCTACGAAAGTAGCCGTCTGCGCGGCTATCAGCGATCTTACCCACGTATCAAGTACGGGGTAAGCTCTAACCTCTCCCATCAAGGGTGAGGGATTTTCGTTCTTATGGTGATCATGTAAGTGGTCATGAAATACTCCTCACTTTCCTTTTCACCCGGAATTCCGCTAGAATAACGGCATGGGAGAAAACCTCACCCCCGTCAGACAGCAGTACCTCAGGATAAAGCGGAAGTATCCACAGGCTATAGTACTCTTCCGCCTCGGCGACTTCTACGAGACCTTCGACGAGGACGCCAGGATTGCTTCCCGTGAGCTTGAAATCGTCTTGACTTCAAGGGAGATGGGCAAAGGGCACGCTGTGCCCATGGCGGGCATTCCTTATCACGCCCTCGATAACTACCTGGCGAAGCTTATCAACCGCGGCTACAAGGTCGCCATCTGCGAGCAGGTGACCAAACCGGGTGAGACCAGAGGACTGGTCGAGCGTGAGGTGGTGCGCCTGGTGACGCCGGGCACGGTGGTCGAGCCTGGACTTCTAACCAGCAGTACAAATAACTACCTGGTGAGTGTTGAGCCGGGCGAGGAAGCCGTCGGGATTGCCTATGTTGACATAACTACGAGTGAGTTCGCTACCACCGAGGTGCCCCTCCGGCGCGCTGTCCCGGAGATGGAGAGGCTCAAGCCCTCGGAGGTCATCGCCAGCCGCAGTGCCGACCTGTCCGGTTTCGCTCTGAATGCTCCGGTGACACGGCTCGAGGACTATGACTTCGAGCTTGAGACAGCCCGGCAAACATTGCTGGAGCACTTCGGCGTGGCTTCTCTCGATGGCTACGGCTGTGGTCATCTGCCGCTGGCGATTAGAGCCGCCGGCGCTATCATCCGCTATCTGAAAGAGACGCAGAAAACCGCTCTGGGTCAGATAACGCGTCTCTCCACCTATTCCACCGATAATTTCATGGCGCTGGATGTCCAGACCCAGAACAACCTCGAGCTTTTCAGAAACAGTCGCACCGGCAAGGCGGAAGGTTCGCTACTGTCGGTCATCGACCTGACCCGGACGCCCATGGGCGGCAGACTGCTGAAGCGATGGCTGGGTCAGCCTCTACTTGACATAACAGAGCTGAACAGAAGACTCGATGCGGTGGACTGGTTTCATGGTAATACCCTGCCTCGTGCCCGGACCATTGTCTTGCTGGCTGATGTGGCTGACCTTGAGCGCCTGATTAACCGGGTAAGGGGCAACATCGCTTCCCCCCGTGAGCTGGTGACTTTGAAGCGCAGTCTTGAAGCAATTCCAAAGCTCAAAGAGGTGCTTGATACCACTCCCGTAGAATGGCTCAAGTCGCGCATTAAGCCGCAACCGGATGTTGTTGAGCTTATCTCTCATGCCGTGGTGGAGCAACCGCCGGCAAGCCTGGAAGACGGCGGTGTTATCAAGCAGGGGCTTTCCGAGGAGCTGGACAACCTCCGTCTTATCGCCACCAGCTCGAAGCAGTATCTCGCTGACCTGGAGAAGAGGGAGCGGGGGCGCTCCGGCATTAAATCGCTGAAGGTGGGATACAACCGGGTCTTCGGTTACTATATCGAGGTATCCAAAGCCAATCTGAGCCAGGTGCCGCAGGACTACATCAGGAAGCAGACGCTGGTCAATGGCGAGCGCTTCTTCACGCCGGAGCTTAAAGAGTACGAGACTCAGATTTTGAACGCGCAGGAGAGAATCACCGAGCTTGAGGCGGAGCTATTCCGCCGGGTGTGCCAGCAGGTAGCGGCACAGGCTGAGCCAGTCCTGGCGCTAGCCGACGCCGTAGCTCACACGGACGTCTTCTCCAGCCTGGCTGAGGTAGCCGTGCGCTACTGCTATGTCCGTCCTGAGCTTACCGCGGGCAATACCATAACCATTAGAGAAGGCAGGCATCCGGTGGTAGAGAGGAATCTCGTCGATAGCTCTTTTGTGCCCAACGACGCCTGCCTGTCCAACGACGATGCACAGCTTATCATCCTCACCGGTCCCAATATGTCGGGGAAGTCAACATATCTGCGGCAGGTGGCGCTCATTGTGCTCCTTGCCCAGGTAGGCAGTTTCGTTCCGGTGACTTCGGCAAGTATCGGTGTGGTTGACCGCATCTTCACCCGCATCGGCGCCGGGGAAGACCTGGCGGCAGGTAAGTCCACCTTCATGGTGGAGATGGTGGAGACCGCCAACATTCTGAACAACGCGACGCCGCGCTCCCTGATTATACTTGATGAGATTGGTCGCGGCACCAGCACCTATGACGGTCTATCAATCGCCAGGGCGGTCTGCGAGTACCTC
>JAUYDO010000249.1 GCA_030691835.1 Dehalococcoidia bacterium
CACTAATTCTATTTTGCAATCAAGATGGCAGACCAGTATGGAGTGGACTCACAGGCAGAGACGCCTGTGCCACCATCTATTTATGACATCATAATAGCTAATGCGAATAAGGATGCAAATAAATTCACCGGGCGACCGCCATTTCTGGTCGAGGAATTAGTGAGATTGCTACGTCCGCTTTTGGCGGACTCGAGATGACAGATTGTGAAGAGGTGCAGGGGGATAGGTTGGTAATCTGCAATAATGCCGTATTTTCGGAGTAATGCTTGAGGTAAACTGCAACGGAAGTAATACCAGCCATAGATATCAGGGACGGTAAGTGCGTTAGACTCTACCAGGGCGATTACAGCCAGGAGACGGTCTTCTGTGACAACCCTCTTGAAGTGGCTCTCAGGTGGCAGTCACTGGGGGCACGGAGGATTCACCTGGTTGACCTCGATGGCGCGGCGACAGGCGAAGTACAGAACCTTAAGATAATTAAGACTATAGCCAATGCCGTGATGGTTCCTGCCCAGCTTGGCGGCGGCATCCGCTCGCTGGAAACGGTTGAAACAGTCATGAAAGCCGGTATCAAGCGCGTTATCCTGGGCACTGTGGCGGTGGAAAAGCCGGCTCTGATTCGCGAGGTCTGTAGCAGGTTTGCCGGAGCGGTGATTGTGAGCATTGACGCCCGCATGGGCAGGATAGCCACTCACGGCTGGCGGCAGGAGACGGAGCTGGAGGCGGTAGCCTTCGCCGGGGAGATGGTACAGCTAGGGGTGAAGCGGTTCATTTATACTGACATCACCCGCGACGGCACGCTGACTGAGCCTAACTACGCCGCCATTACAGAGCTGATGGAAGCCATCAAACTGCCGGTTGTCGCGGCGGGGGGTATCTCGTCGCTGGCGCACATAAAGGTGTTGAAGAAGCTCGGTGTCGAGGGTGTTATAATCGGTAAGGCGCTGTACACCGGCGATATAGACCTGAAGCAGGCGCTAGCTCTGTCACAGTGAGTAGTTCATACCCTGAATAATCTCAAAGGTCAGGTTAATCAAAAACTATGCTAAAACTGAATGAACAGGGACTGATTCCGGCTATTATACAGGACGCCGAGACAAGAGAAGTCCTGATGCTGGGCTACATGAACGAGGAGAGCCTGCGCCGCACCTTATCCAGCGGCGAGGTGTGGTTCTACAGCCGTAGCCGCCAGGAGCTCTGGCACAAGGGAGAGACTTCGGGCAACCGTATCATGGTCCAATCAGTGTGGCTGGACTGCGATAACGACACGCTTCTGGTGATGGCGAAACCCACCGGCCCGGTGTGCCACACCGGTGAAAGGACCTGCTTCTTCCAGCAGATTACGGAGAAAGACCTGTAATGAGGTCACGCGGGCGCCGGAGCCGGCTGGGCTTCAGGCTGTTCCTCGACCTCTATCACCTTCTTCAGAGCGGATATAGCCACCTCGAGCTGCCCATCGTCGGGCGGTTTCGTGGTCAGCGTCTGCATCCACAAACCCGGAGCCAGAATTGCTCTTACCAGTCCATTCTTGAGATGCCTTCCCGCGAAGTAGGTGACTTCGTAGCCAAGAGCACCGATGACCGGGATAAGCAATACCCTCGATAGCACCATCACCAGCAGGGACGGCTTACCGATGGCGGAAAACACCAGGATAGCTATTACCAGCACGGCAAACAAAAAGCTGGTGCCACAGCGAATATGAGCCGTGCTGTAGTTTCGTACCTCAGCCACCTCCAGCGGCACTTCCGCCTCATGGGCGTTCACGGTCATGTGCTCCGCGCCGTGATACGAAAACACGCGCCTGATATCGGGCATGAGCGTTATCGCTTTGAGATAAGCGATGAAGATAGCCAGCCGTATTATGCCTTCAATCAGGTTAAACACGATGGATGAGTGGCCGATAAAAGGGTCGAGCAGTTTGGTCAGAAACAGTGGTGCCATGAAGAATATGGCTACGGCAAAGAAAAGGGCGGCAACCAGTATTAGCAGGATGGTCCACCCGGAAAGCTCCGTGTGCTCCTCTTCCAGAGCCACGTTTGCGGAGTAAAACAGCGTCTTGATGCCGAGCACCATCGCCTCGATAAGCACGATGACGCCGCGCAGCAGGGGCATCTTCCGCAACCGGCTGGTGTACAGACTGGACAGCGGTTCAACCTTCAGCGCCACGTCGCCGCCGGGACGGCGCACCGCGGTCACCATGGTCCTGCGACCGCGCATCATCACGCCCTCTATAACCGCTTGCCCGCCGTAATAAAACTTGTTAGCCATAACCCTCAACAAAAGAAAAGGAGCGGAACCTCGCCGCTCCCTGCCCCCTGCCGGAAAGGCGACTATTTGTCTAACTTATAGCGCTTTTTGAATCTCTCCACACGACCGGCGGTGTCTATCATTTTCCGCTCTCCGGTGAAGAACGGATGACACTTACTGCAAAGCTCCACCTTGAGCAGTTTCTTGGTTGAGCCTATCGTGAAGGTATTACCGCAGGAACAGACTACCTTGGCATCGGTATTGTACTTGGGATGAATCTTCTCTCTCATGCTATTTCTCAGCGTAAACGCTGACCTTCCTCCTGATCTTGGTCGCTGGCTCGAACTTAACGAAGCCGTCAATCAGGGCGTAGAGGGTATAATCGCCGCCCACGCCGACGTTGGTTCCCGGGTGAACGCGGGTGCCTTTCTGACGGACCAGAATGGTTCCCGCAGTTACCTCCTCACCGGCAAATCTCTTTATGCCGAGCCGCTTGGCAATGCTATCGCGACCGGAATGGGTAGTGCTACCGCCCTTTTTATGCGCCACGTGCCATCACCTCTCTTTAGCTTTCCGCTCCGGGCTGGACAATCTGGTCAATTGTCAGCCTGGTGTAGTGCTGTCGGTGCCCGGTCTTCTTCCGGTAGTGCACCTTGGATTTGAACTTGTAGATGATGAGCTTTTCGCCCTTCTTCTCACCCTGCGAAGTCGCCAGCACTTTGACACCAGCCACAGTGGGCGTGCCGACCGTGACCTTGTCTCCATCGGCGAGAAGGAGGACTTTGTCCAGCTCGACTTTATCTCCCGCGGCAGCGCCAGTGAGATCCACGTCTATGGTCTGTCCCGGAGCCACCTTGAACTGCTTGCCACCAGTTTCAACTATAGCGTAAATGGTCCACCTCCGATGCATAAATAACCAAAATCATATTTTATCAGAATATCGTGGAAAGTACAAACTTCACTCAGCGCTCAAAAAACACCTCAAAAAAACACCTTGACA
>JAUYDO010000032.1 GCA_030691835.1 Dehalococcoidia bacterium
CTTATTCTATTTTGCAATCAAGATGGCAGACCAGTATGGAGTGGACTCACAGGCAGAGACGCCTGTGCCACCATCTATTTATGACATCATAATAGCTAATGCGAATTATTGTAAGTTAATCAGCCTTATACACCTTGCACAGTCCGCCCTTTAGCAGTGTGGCACCGCACACCGGGTCGTATGGCGGGTCCCAGGACATTATAGCGTTGATGTTCGGCTCGTACCAGCGCTTCTCGCGGTCAGCCTCCTCAGGGTACCACCACAGGCTCTGGGCGTGGACCACTCTTGGGTGTATGCCCAGTGTTAGCTGTGCCCTCTGCTTCACCCTGCCGTGACCCCGCGGCGTCTCAATCCAGACCCAGTCCTTATTCTGTATTCCCAGCTCCTTTGCTGTGTCGGGGTGTATCTCGATTACGGGATAGGGCAGGAGCTCCCTCAGCCAGGGGATGTTGTGTCCCGCCGAGTTGCAGGAGGCGATGTGCCGGCTCCCCCCGATGAGCACCAGCGGGTACTCCTGGGCTATCCTGGGCGTGGTCACCGGACTCTCGAACGATTCTTTGTGGAGCGGGAGCGGGTCCTGCCCCAACTGTTTCATCCGCTCGGAGTAAAGCTCGACCTTGCCTGACGGCGTGTTGAACCCCGGCTTGCCGTCGCTCCGGAGCATACCCAATTCATACTTCTTCTCGGTTATCTTGCCGTAGAGCACCCGGCGCTTGCAGAACTCGTCGAAATCCATGCCCGCGTCCTTTAGCTGGAAGTCCATCATCGCCCGGTTCGAGTCAACGCCCGGAATCGGGAACTTCAAGCCCATCTTCTTGAGCAGGGCAAAGGCTATCTCGTCATCATCCATGCATTCGCCCACCGGCTCGATGGACTTCGGACGGGCGCAGACATATCCGTAGTAGCCGAAGGCGTCAACCACGTCCTCTCTCTCCAGCCAGGTAGCCGGAGGCAGCACATAGTCAGCCAGCTCGCCGGTGGGAGTAATAAAGAAATCGAGATAGACCATTAAATCGAGCTGTCTCAGCGCTCCTGCCACGGCGCGGCTGTCCTCGAAGCTGGTGATACTGTTGGTGGTGGCGATGAACGCCTTTATGGGATACGGCTCTCCGGTGTACATTGCCCTGTAGACCAGGGGTGGGTGCGAGTAACCGCGCAGTGACTTCGAGCCAGCCAGGAGCGGGAACTCCTTGATGCCGAGCTGCCTATCCTCAGCCGCCGGCGAGGGGCGGAGCATCTTGCGCATGTTCATGTAGGTGAGCACCGGCGGGTAGTTCCACATTGAGAACACATTGCCGCCCTTGACATCGAGATTGCCGGTGATGGCGGGCAGGATGGCTATAGCCCTGGACGTCTGAATCACATTGGTGGCGTAGGTGGTGCCGTTGTGCGTGTGCAGGTGAGAAGGCCGGGTACTGCCGTACAGTTTAGCGGCGGCTACGATTTTCTCTTTGGGTATCCAGGTAATATCGGCGACCCTCTCCGGCGGGTACTCGCGCGCCCGCCGGCGCAGTTCCTCAAAGCCGGTGCACCACTTCTCGACGAACTGCTTATCATACATCTCTTCTTCGATAATGATGTTAATAAAGCCCATGGCTAGAGCGCCATCGGTGGCGGGACGCGGCTGTAGCCACAGGTCGGACTTGGCGGCAAGCTCGGTGAAGCGTGGATTGATTACCATGAGTTTTGTTCCCTGCCGCCAGGCTTCAAGCATCTGCTTGGCGTAGACAGGGAAGCTGGAGCCCGGGTTCCAGCCCCACATGACCACCAGCTTGCTCTCTTCAAATTTGGGACAGCCGAACTCGCAGTTATAGACCAGCCCGGCGGTCAGCGTATTGCCTATGATGTGAGGCGTATAGCAGTAATGGCAGTTGGGCACGAAGGTGCCGGGGCTGTCCAGCGCTCCCAGCAAGCCCACGAACCCGGCGATGCCGTTCTTTGCCGGATAGGTGCCAAAGGAGTAGAGGATAGCTTCCGGACCGTACTGCTCCTTCACTTTCAGTAGCCGCTGAGCGATATCGCCGAGGGCTTCATCCCACGATACCCTTTGCCACTGCCCCGCACCCCTGTCACCCACACGCTTCATCGGATAGACGACCCGGTCAGGATGGTAAACCGTCTGGAGGATGGAGAGTCCCATAGGGCACATGAAGCCGCGGCTACCTGGGTGCTCCGGGTCACCCTCCACCTTAACCGCCTTGCCATTTTTGACGTGCACCAGGGTGCCGCACTGGCACATGCAGGAATCGCATATTGTCTGGACTATCTTCGTACCGGCGGTCTTCATCGTGCTTTACCTACCCTGGCGGCTACCTTCTCCCGCCTCTGCTTGAACTCCTCCCCGGTACCGTAGAAAAGCGCTCCGCTCAAGCAGTGCTTGACGCAGAACGGGAGAAGCTCATCGTCGAGGCGGTGGGCGCACAGGTCGCAGAGCTCCGCCCAGTTCTTCTCCGGGTGAAACTCGATGGCGTCATAGGGACAGACCTCGGCGCAGGTCTGGCACCCGGTGCACCTGGACTCATCAATCTGCACAATGCCGTCGGGGCGCTTCTTTATGGCGCTGGTGGGGCAGGCATTGATGCAGGGCGGCCTGGCACAGTGCATACAGCCGATGCGGTCGTAATGGAGCTCAAGCTCTCCATCGACCATCTTCGGTCCTTCTGTTACCATGCGCACGCGGTTCACGCCGGCGGGAAGGTCGTGCTCCAGCTTGCAGGCAATCTCGCAGGAATGGCACCCCATGCACAAAGCCGGGTCATGGAACAAGAATTTCTCCGGTCTCTTCGCCACAGCGCACCCCCTTTACACAGAAACGGTGATAGTAAATACTATTATCTGCGATTTTCGCAATAAATTATAGTTGCGCTCAAGCTTGTTTGTCAATCTCTTTTATTCGAAAAGTCAAGTCCGTTTTTGGTTGCAATAAGAAAATATTCTATTTTCATAACAATTATGATTTCTCTAACTAATGTAGTGTCACAGAGATTACTTTACAATCATCGCACGCATATTGTCATTCCCGCGAAGGCGGGAATCCAGTATCACCACCCCACCTGGATTCCGTATCAAGTACGGAATGACAGACATTGTTAAGGTGTTACTGTGACACT
>JAUYDO010000040.1 GCA_030691835.1 Dehalococcoidia bacterium
CCGGAGGCGGCGAGCCGGGGTCCCATCGCGGCTGTGAAAGATGGCGACATGATAAAAATAGACATTCCGAACTATAAGATTGAAGTGGAGCTCAGCGACAAAGAGATAGCCGAGCGATTGAATAAACTCGGCAATTTTGAGCCAAAGATAAAGTCAGGCTATCTCAAATACTACATAGACAGGGTTACTTCGGCGAGCACCGGCGCTGTGTTCAGATAAAAGAGAAATTTTTCACGGCGGAGCACAACGCCACATGGAGTTACATATATGAAACTAACTGGTGCACAGATACTATGTGAGAGTCTACTAAAGGAAGGCGTAGACGTCATTTTTGGCTTTCCGGGTGGAGCGGTTCTACCATTATACGATACCCTGCCTCAGTATCCGGCATTAAGGCATATTCTGGTACGCCATGAGCAGGGAGCGGCTCACGCCGCCGATGGCTATGCCAGGGTAACAGGCAAGGTCGGGGTCTGCCTGGCAACTTCCGGTCCCGGAGCGTCAAACCTGGTCACGGGAATCGCCAACGCTCACCTGGATTCCGTGCCTATCGTAGCTATCACCGGACAGGTTGCCCGACCCTTTATCGGTAAGGATGCCTTTCAAGAGGTAGATATAACCGGCATCACGTTGCCCATCACCAAGCATAACTACCTGGTCCTGGAGGTGGAATCGCTACCGAGAGTTATAAAAGAAGCATTCTACCTGGCAAGGACCGGCAGACCCGGTCCCGTGCTAATTGATATACCGAGGGATGTCTTCCTCGAGCAGACCGAGTTCCATTACCCGCAGAAGGTAGAGATACCCGGCTATAAACCGACTCTCCAGGGACATCCGGCACAGATTAAAAAAGCAGCAGATGTTATAAACAATGCCCGGAAGCCGGTTATCATCTCCGGAAGAGGTGTGCTTATCTCCGGCGCTTTCGCGGAGCTTAAGCAACTTGCTGAGATGGCACAGATACCGGTGATTACTACTTTGCTGGGCATAAGTTCATTCCCGGAGAGCCATATCCTGAGCTACGGTATGATGGGTATGCACGGTATGGCGTATGCTAACATGGCGGTTGATGCCTGTGACCTGCTCATCGCCATTGGCATGAGATTCGATGACCGTGCCACTTCGAAGGTTAGCGGTTTTGCGCCCAATGCGCGCATCGTTCACATTGATATAGACCCGGCGGAAATAGGCAAGAATGTTCGCGTCGACGTACCTATTGTGGGTGACGTCAAGAGAGTACTGGTTGCCCTGAATAAGCTTATTCCGCCAGCAGAGCACATTGACTGGATTCACCAGGTTGACGAATGGCGCAGGCAGCACCCGCTGGTTGTTCCCAGGACCAGCAAGAAGGTCTTGCCTCAATACGTTGTCCACAAGCTGTACGAGCTCACAAAGGGCGAGGCGATAATCGTTACCGGGGTAGGGCAAAACCAGATGTGGGCGGCACAGCACTACTGGTATGATAAGCCGAATAGCTTCATCTCGTCAGGTGGATTGGGGACAATGGGATATGGCTTACCGGCAGCAATGGGCGCCAAAGTAGGTTGTCCCGACCGTATTGTCTGGTGCATTGACGGCGATGGAAGCTTTCAGATGACGCTTCATGAGCTGGCGACAATACACCAGGACCAAATAGCGGTCAAAATAGCCGTCATAAACAACGGCTTTCTGGGAATGGTCCGGCAGTGGCAGCAGCTGTTTTACGGGAAAAGGTACGTGGCGACGCCCCTGACGTGCCCCGACTTCGTTAAACTGGCTGACGCTTACTGCGTACCGGCGTTAAGGGTGGAAAAGAAAGAGGAGGTAGCACCGGCTATTCAGCAGGCGATGAAGCATGACGGTCCCTTCCTGATAGACTTTGTGGTCGAACCGGAGGAGAACGTTTACCCATTTGTCGCTCCTGGAACGGCTCTGTCTCAAATTATCGAGGAGCCTAGAAAAGAGGTGACGGCATGGTCCCAACAAAGCACACCCTAGTTGCTCTGGTAGAAGATAAACCCGGGGTTCTGAACCGCATGGTCAGCCTCTTCAGAAGACGCGGCTTCAATATCGCCAGCATCGCCGTCGGTAGCAGTGAACTGTCCGGATTTTCGAGGGTGACATTTGTCGTCGATGGTCCGCTGGCGATGGTGGAGCAGGTCAGGAAACAGCTAGGCAAGGTGGTTGACGTAGTAAAGGTCTCTGACATAACTGAGGAGAACATCGTCATCAGGGAGCTGGCGCTGGTGAAGGTCAAAGCCACCTCGGCGACCCGCAGTGAAATCATCCAGATTGTGGATGTGTTCAGGTCGGATATCGTGGACGTGGCACAGGACTCGTTGACCATCGAGGTCACCGGCGCAGAGCAGAAGATTGAGTCACTGCTGGATTTGCTCCGCACCTTCGGCATTAAGGAAATAGTACGTACCGGGTGTATCGCCATGACACGGGGCGGCGCCGGCACGGCTAACGGTTCTACCAAAGGTCGGGATAACGAACAAACGCCATAATAGTAAAAGGAGGAGTAATGGCTACTATTTATTACGAAAAAGATTGTGACCTGTCTTTATTAAAGGGCAAAGTGATTGCAGTTGTGGGCTACGGCAGTCAGGGGCATGCCCACGCCCAGAACCTGAGGGATGGCGGCTGTAACGTGGTTGTGGCAGAGGTAGAGGGGACGCCGGGATGGAAGGCGGCTAAGGACGCTGGCTTCCAGGTTTTGAGCGCCGCTGAGGCGGCAAAGAAGGCTGATATCATCGTCATGCTGGTGCCGGACAACCTCCAGCGCAGCATCTATTACGAGTCTATCGAGAAAGGCATGACCGCGGGCAAGATGCTGATGTTCGCCCACGGTTTTAATATCCACTACGGGCAAATTATCCCGCCGAAGAATATTGACGTCACCATGATAGCGCCGAAGTGCCCGGGTCCGATGCTCAGGAGGCTGTATACCGAGAACGCCGGACCGCCGGCGCTCATCGCTGTTGAGCAGGATGCCTCGGGCAAAGCGAAGGAGACTGCTCTCGCCTATTCCAGGGGTATCGGCTGCGCCAGGGCGGGAGTTCTGGAAACTACCTTCGCTGAAGAGACAGAGACCGACCTGTTTGGCGAACAGACGGTGCTGTGCGGCGGTGTATCGTCCCTGATAAAAGCCGGTTTTGAGACGCTGGTCATGGCTGGCTACCAGCCGGAGATAGCCTATTTTGAGTGCCTGCATGAGCTCAAGCTTATTGTTGACCTTATCTACCAGGGCGGCTTGACCCTAATGCGCAAATCGGTCAGCGATACCGCCAAGTACGGTGATTTCACCCGCGGACCGAGGGTAATCAACGATATGGTCAGGGAAGAGATGGAGGATATCCTGGCTGAAATTCAGGACGGCAGGTTCGCCAAAGAGTGGATTCTGGAGAACCAGTGCGGGCGTCCGGTCTTCAACGCGCTGAAGAAGGCAGACGAAGAGCACCTGATTGAGGAGGTAGGCAAAGAGCTTAGAGACATGATGTCCTGGCTGAAGCAGAAGTAGGCTCGCAAAGGAGGAAATCCGATGGCTGAAGAGGTAAAATCAGCCGCTGAGGCTACTCAAATAGCTCAGTAAGTTATTGGAGTTAATTCCCGAAGGGTATACATTTTGAAGGAAGTAATGATGGATAGGGTAATCATTTTTGATACTACATTGAGGGATGGGGAGCAGGCGGCGGGGGGCACGCTGAATATCCAGGAGAAGCTGGAGATAGCCAGACAACTGGAGAAGCTCGGGGTGGATGTCATCGAGGCAGGCTTTCCGATAAGCTCGCCCGGTGACTTTGAAGCGGTCAGACTAATCGCTAAGGAAGTACGCACTCCGGTAATCTGCGCCTTGGCGCACGCCAACCCGCAGGCGATAGACCGCGCCTGGGAGGCGATAAAGGATGCCGCGCATCCGCGAATACACGTCTTTCTTTCCTCTTCTGACATACATCTCCTGCACCAGCTTAAGAAGAGCCGTGAGGAGATTTTGCAGACCTCTCGGGACATGGTGGCGAGGGCGAAGAAATACACCGATGACATAGAGTTTTCGCCCATGGATGCCAGCCGCACCGAGCCGAGGTACATGTACCAGGTTCTTGAGGCGGTGATTGACGCCGGCGCCACCACGGTGAATATACCGGACACGGTGGGCTACGCCATTCCCCAGGAGTTCGGCGACCGGATATCGGGTATCTTCAAACACGTACCCAATATCAGCAAAGCCGTTATAAGCGTGCACTGCCACGATGACCTGGGTCTCTCCGTGGCTAACAGCCTGGAGGCGGTCAGGCGCGGAGCCAGACAGGTAGAATGCACAGTGAACGGCATCGGCGAAAGAGCGGGCAACGCCTCCTTGGAAGAAATCGTCATGGCGATAAAGACCCGCAAGGATTTCTTCAACCTTAACACGAATATAAACACAACGCAGATATATAAAGCGAGCCGTCTGGTTAGTGAGCTTACTGGTTTTACGGTTCAGCCGAATAAAGCTATCGTGGGTCGTAACGCTTTCCGCCATCAGTCCGGTATACACCAGGACGGCGTTATCAAAATGCCGATAACCTACGAGATAATGGACCCGAAGACGGTGGGGATTCCGTCATCCAGCCTGGTGCTGGGCAAGCTCAGCGGGAGACACGCCTTCAAGGAACGGCTACTGGAGCTCGGCTACAGTCTGAGTGAGCAGGACTTAGCCAGAGCGTTCCAGGCTTTCAAAGAGCTGGCGGACAAGAAGAAAGAAGTGACCGACCGGGACATCGAGTCGCTGATTGCGCAGGAACAGCGCACCGTGTCCGAGGTCTACCATCTCGACCTGGTGCAGGTGTCATGCGGCGATAAGGGCATGCCCACCGCCACCGTAAGACTAATCGGTCCTGACGGTAAAGAGCTCGCCGACGCGTCACTGGGCACCGGTCCTGTTGACGCCGTTTACAAGGCAATAAACCGCATACTGCAGGTGCCCAACAAGCTCACCGAGTTTACGGTAAAATCAGTAACCGAGGGCATCGACGCCATTGGCGAAGTGCTGATTAGAATAGAAAGTGGCGGCATAACTTATACAGGACGAGGAGCTGATACTGATATTCTCGTCGCCAGCGCCAAGGCTTATATGAACGCCCTTAATCGCCTGCTTTCGGCGAAGAAGGTAGCTGGCTAGGAGCGTCCGGGTGTCTGTTGACCTGACCATCACTATACGTCTGCTGCTGGCGGCGGCGCTGGGAGCCGCCATCGGCTACCAGCGTGGAAGAGCCGGTAAGCCGGCGGGACTGAGGACGCATATTCTCATATGCGTTGGTTCTGCGCTGTTTACCGTCGCCTCCATCTATGGCTTCGGTGATTACGGTGACGCTGTCCGCGTAGCGGCTGGTGTTGTAGTCGGGGTCGGTTTTCTGGGCGCCGGTGCAATAATACAGCGCACCAGTGAAGGCTACATAGCCGGCTTGACCACCGCGGCAACGATATGGATTGTAGCCGGCATAGGGATGGCGGCGGGCGTTGGCTTATACCTGGCGGCGGTAGTCGCTACGTTGATAGCACTGGTGGTGCTCCTTCTCCCGCATCGTCTCTTCCGTTCCTGATTTGTTATTTTTTCAAGAGAAGGTTAATTATGATGACTTTAGCAGAAAAGATAATGGCGGCGCACTGCGGCAAAAAGCAGATTAGCGCCGGCGAGTTCGTCAACGTCAAGGTGGACATGGTACTCGCCAACGATGTCACCGCGCCCCTTGCCATAAAGGAGTTCCGCAGGCTCGGCGTCAAGGTATTCGACCCGAAAAAGGTGGTAATGGTGCCGGACCACTTTTTGCCCGCCAAGGACATTAGCTCGGCGGAGCAGGCTAAATTCATGCGCGACTTTGCCCGCGAGCAGGGCGTCATCTACTTCGAAGTTGGTGAAATGGGCATTGAGCACGTGCTCCTTCCCGAAAAAGGGCTTGTCCTGCCGGGTGATGTCGTGGTCGGAGCGGACTCACATACCTGCACCTATGGCGCCCTGGGTGCCTTTGCCACGGGCATGGGCTCGACCGACATCGCCGCCGCAATGGCAACCGGCGATATATGGATGAAGGTGCCAGCCAGCATGAAGTTTGTATATCACGGCACGCTGGGCAAGTGGGTAGGCGGCAAAGACCTTATCCTGCATACCATCGGCGATATCGGTGTAGATGGCGCTCTCTACTCAGCCATGGAGTTTGTAGGCGAAGCCATTGATGCATTGTCCATGAGCGGCAGGTTCACCATGGCGAATATGGCGGTAGAGGCGGGCGCCAAGACCGGCTTGTTCCGGGTAGACAGCAAAACGCTGGACTACGTCAAACCGAGGGCAAAGCGACCTTATACCGTCTATGAATCGGATAAGGATGTGCAATACATGCGGGTCATCGAGTATGACGTCACGAAGATGGAGCCGCAGGTGGCTACTCCTCACTCCCCCGCCAACGTTAAGCCCGTGAGCAAGCTGGGCAAGGTTGAAATACAGCAATCGGTAATCGGGAGCTGTACCAACGGGCGGCTGGAAGACCTCCAGATTGCCGCCCAGATATTGAAGGGTCGAAAGGTGTACAGGGATGTGCGGTGCATCATTATCCCCGGGACTCAGGAAGTCTATCTAGACGCCTTGAAGGCTGGACTTCTTGATATATTCGTGCGCGCCGGCGCCGTGGTGAGCACGCCAACATGCGGTCCCTGCTTGGGTGGCTACATGGGCGTCCTGGCGGCAGGCGAGCGCTCAGTCTCCACCACTAACCGCAACTTCATTGGCAGAATGGGAAGTCCAAAATCCGAGGTGTACCTGGCTAATCCCGCCGTTGCCGCCGCCAGCGCTGTCGCGGGCAGGATTGTCAGCCCGGAGGAGCTGTAGTCATGAAAAGCTGGCGGGAAAAGTTGCATGACAGCAAGGGCTTGCCCAAAATTGACGAAGTAAGAGGCAAAATGACTGCCAGGTGGGGAACGGGGAAATTCGTCATCCCAGCGCCACTGGAGGTCGATGAAATCATGAAAACCGTTCCCAGAGGTAAAGTCACGACCATAACCGAAGTCCGCGCCAGACTGGCGCAGAAGCACGGTGTCGGGTTTGGCTGACCGCTAACTACCGGCATTTTTGCCTGGGTTGCAGCGCACGCCGCCGAGGAGGATGCGGCGGAAGGCAAGAAGGACATCACACCTTACTGGCGGACAATCAAGGCTGATGGCAGCCTGAACGAGAAGTATCCCGGCGGCACGGAGGCACAGGCGGAGCGCCTTAAGGAGGAAGGACTTACAATCGAGCCGGGCAAAGGCAAGAAGCCGCCAAAAGTAAAAGACTACGAGAAGTACCTAGTGTAGTGTCTCGTATATATCTTGACGTATGAAAGGGTGTTGCTGTCATTCCAGCGCAGG
>JAUYDO010000073.1 GCA_030691835.1 Dehalococcoidia bacterium
TTCTTGGTCAGATGAGGAATATAAGCTATTAACTGGTAACATCAGTCACAGGATAATAGAAAAGCCAGGTAAGAGGATTTGCGATATCACTCTTACCTGGCAACTGCTCCGATAGACTAACTTCTCAAACTACGGATGACACTCTACGGAGTGGTCTCAATAAGTTTCAGCACGGTATCCAGGATTTCCTGGGCTTCAGGGTAGCCCTTGGCTTCCATCTGCTTCACCCACTGGGACCATATCGGCTTGCCGGCTATTTCCTGCGCCTTCTTGACTTCTTCAGGCGGCATAGTAAAATCGATTATCTGAAAACCCTGCTTTAATACCAGGTCACGGCCTTCTTTGTTGGCTGAATCGAACATGTTTTTGCCATAGCGCTTGGAGCCTTCAAGACCTCCGGCGCTATCTATGGCTTTCTGAACGTCGGGCGGAAGGCTGTTCCATGTATCCAGGTTCATTGCCTGTGTAAAATACGAGGTGAACAATGGCACATAGGTGAAGTACTTCACCACCTCGTATTGCCTGAAGGTAATGAGAGCCTCCCACAGGTTAGCCATGCCATCTAGCACGCCTCTCTGCAGGCTGATATAGGTATCAGGCATAGGCACCGTCACCGGGACAGCTCCGAGCGCTTTCATCATCTCAACCGGAGGACCTCCAGGAACCCGTATCTTTAAGCCCTTCATGTCGTCAAGAGTTTTGACCTGCTTCTTTGTGGTTATTAGAAAATATGGTTCAGTGACCCATGCCAGTATTACCTTGACATCTTTGAACTGTTTTTTCATATTGGGGTACTTTTCAATAACCTGCCAGAATATGCCGCTGGCTTGCTCGGAGCTCTTGAAAGGCAGGAAGGGAAGTGAGAAGACATCAGCCAGGGGTGTCATGCCGGGCCAGTAACCGTGCCACATCCAGCCCATATCGGCGACTCCGCTCTTGACGGCTTCCCAGGTATCCGGCCCCTTGGTTAAACTCTGAGAAAAGTAGGCTTCAATCTTCACTCTGCCTTTAGTCGCGTCTTCAATTGCCTTGAGGTAGGGTGTTACCGCGTATTTACCTGCCCAGCCTTCCTGGGGGTTCTGGTCAGCGTACTTCAGCTTGAATACTGCCGGAGCCGGTGCTGGTGCGGGAGCCGGTGCCGGTGCAGGCGCTGGGGCCGGCTTCGGTGCCGGAGCCGGTGCTGGCGCGGGAGCCGGTGCTGGTGCCGGAGCCGGTGCGGGAGCCGGCTTTGGCGCCGGTGCTGGCGCGGCACAACCGGCAAGCACCAACCCGCTTACTATCACGACGGTTAGAAGAACGAGTAAATACCTTTTCATTGCTGCATCCTCCTTTTCACCATGTAATAAGACCGCTATGTTCCTAATAAGGTTATTATTACCTGACTATGTCAACTTTGTCAAGTTCCTTTTGCCCCGTCTTTATTTGTCTGGCTACTTTGCCTTGAAGACAGGTTTCCTTTTCTCTTTGAAGGCTTTTGTTCCTTCTGCGAAGTCCTCCGTGTTGGAGAGGAAGCTATGCAACGATTGCTCCAGTTGCAGTGCCTCTGATAGAGTCATGTTATACCCTCTAACCATAGCTTCTTTGGCGGCTCTAACTGCCAGCGGTCCAGCCTGACACATGGTATTCGCCCAGTCCTTTGCTGTGGTCATAAGCTGTTCCGCCGGGACGACCGTGTTTATCAGACCAATCCGGTACGCCTCACTGGCATCAATTGGCTTACCGGTCAGCACGAGCTCCGCCGCTTTGCACCAGGGTATCATTCTGGGCAACCTGCCGGTGCCGCCCATGCCCGGTATCAGACCCACGTTTACTTCCGGTAAGCCAAAACGCGCTTTCTCCGAAGCAATTCTTATATCACTGATAAGGACCAGCTCCATCCCGGCGCCGAGTGCCCAGCCGTTGACAGCCGCAATAAGTGGTTTCCAGAGATTCAGTCCGCGCATCGGCGTAGCCGGTAATGAACTAAGGTTTACCGGCTTGCCCGGTTCCATCTCTTTGATGTCGGCGCCGGCGCAAAAGGCTTTGCCGGTGCCGGTAAGAATGGCTACCCATAGTTCCGGGTCATCGCGGAAATCTACCAACCTGGAATGTAGCTCCTGCTGAAGCTCAAAACTCATGGCGTTCAAAGCCTCCGGCCGGTTCATAGTAATGATGGCAACTCTACCGTCCTTCTCGTAATTAACAATCATGGTAAGCCTCCCTTTGTAAGTTTATTCCAGCTATCTATTGCGAAAATATCAATGTTACCTATTTAGCTGGTCTAAATTTAGGTAGTGAAATGTTTTCGGTAACAGTGTCAAAATACACTTCAACCGGCATATCGATTTTCACGTCATCTACACTGCAGCCGGTTATATTGCTCTCCATGCGTGGTCCTTCGTCCAACTGGATAATAGCTACGACATAAGGTATATCATCTTTGTATGACTCGTGGTAAGCCCTATCGAATATGACAAAGCTATATACCTTTCCCTTACCGCTCAGTTTCGTCCACTCCGCGTCCATCGAGTGACACGCCGGGCAAATGATGCTGGGGGGAAAGCGAATATGACCGCACCGGGCGCATTTTTGCATTCTCAGCTCATGCTGTCTGCAGTAGTACCAGTATTGCTTGTTATCTTCATCAATAAAGGGCAGGGGTTTGGCATAGTTAGCCATGTTCTTTTACCTCCTCAGAATAAGCGTACTGTGTGTCTGCAGTGTGCCACCGTTACAGCTAACAAGTATGATTTCCGGCTCTTTTGTTTTGGTCCTGGGCCCAAGCTGTCTTTCCCCAGCCTCGCCCCGCAGTTGGACCACTGCCTCGGTCAGGGGGGTAAACCCCTGCTGGTAGACCTCGGAGAGCTGACCCCCGGAGGTATTGACCGGGAAATCGCCTCCGGGTCCCAGCCGCTCCGCCTGGAGAAAATCCTTGCCTTCCTGCGGAGCAAAGAATCC
>JAUYDO010000099.1 GCA_030691835.1 Dehalococcoidia bacterium
GAGGTAACTGCATCAATTGAAATATGAGACTTCTTTATTGCGGTGTAAGCCAGTGCGCCGAAGACCAGGACAGCCATCATGAGTTCGACGATTTCGTAAGTGCCGGATAGGGGTCGGTTGAAAAAGAAGCGCAGGCACACATCCACCGTTACGAGACCCATCATTAACGCGAGGATGGCTGCGCCTGCGCCATTAAACCACCAGCCCAGTGAACCAGCTATCCTCTCCAGCCACCGGGCTATTCTATTAAAAGCAGTCGTACTTTCTGACCGGCTCTCGGTGACTATTACTTCCTCAGCCGGTCGCTCTACCTTGCCCAGCCCCATACTGACATACCCTTCTACTATTTAGAAGTATATTTGTTCAGCAGGCTGACTGTATCATCATAGACCGCTTGACCGGGCAGTCCTTTAGCCTTCATATCGGATATCCATTTTTTATTTATTTCATCAGCAACAGCTTTCCATTTCGCCAGCTCTTCAGGGGCTATCCTGTAGACCTCGGCGCCGCCCTTCTCTGCTACCTTCTTTCTTGACGCGGCTTCAGCATCATCGTTCACCTGTCCAATATACTCGGCACCAGCATAGCCGCTGACGCTATCTATCGCCTTCTGGATATCCGGCGGCAGACTTTCCCATTTCTGTTTGTTCATTATCATAAAGAATGCTGTACCGGAAATTCCTTCGTCAACATAGTATTTCTGGACTTCTTCCAGCTTAAACCCTGTAGCGGCATCCCAGGCGGCAAGAGCACCCTGGACTACGCCTGTCTGCAGTGCGCCATAGAGCTCAGGCATGGTGATAGCCGATGGTGAAGCTCCCATCTTTGTCAGCCATTCCGCTCCGGTGCCCCCGGCCGACCTTATCTTCAAACCCTTAAAATCGTCCTTGACCATAATCTTCTTTTTTGCGGTCATAAGTATGCTTGGACCTCCGGCGTGCAGGAACAGCACCTTAACATCGGCAAAATGCTTCTGCATCTCCGGGTATTTAAGATACAGGTCCCACAGCACCCGGCTGGCTATCTTTGCATTGCCCGGAACGGATGGCTGGACCATGGGCAGCATCATAACCCCAACCAGCGGCATAGTGCTTTCGTAGACACCGACAAATTGCCAGCTTATGTCAACCACATCGGTGACGACCTGCTGGTAAGCTTCTCTGGCCCCGCCCATAACACCGGCGGGATAGGTCACCATCTTGACTTTACCATTGGTTGCTTTCTCCAGATTCTTTGCCCACGTTGGGAACCCTATCTTGCCCATATCACTGGTATTGGTCCATGCCATTGAAAGCTCTATCGGTTTCGCCGCGACGGGGGCTGGCGGAGCAGGCGCCGGTGCGGGTGCCGGTTTGGGCGCTGGAGCGGGCGCTGGTGCCGGTGCTGGAGCAGGCGCTGGCGCGGGCGCAGGTGCAGGTGCCGGTGCCGGTGCCGCGCAGGCTAACGCCAGTCCGGCAAGCATTATTACTGCCACAAGAGCACAGGTAATTCTTTTCATCTCCTTTTCCCTTTCTAGCATGTATTATACCATACTAAACTAAATACACGTTGTCAAGAGATAATTACCTTATTCTATGTAATCCTCAAGCTTCATGGACTTCCACAGGTTTTTTGGCGGAGAGACGCGGGTAGGGAAAGGCAGTTCAATCGGTTTTGTGGCGTTTATGACTATCTTGGAGTTCATGGGGCCTCGCTTCTGGCGCGACTCATCGTATGAAGTGGGGTTTAGTGTGCCGCCCATAAGCCGGGTTATAACGTCAATATCTATATCAGCCACGCATCTGGTGGCGATTGCCCAGATTACCTGCTCTTCGTCAAAGACGTCTATATCTTCATCTACCACTACGGCGAGTCTGATGCAGGCATCAGCGTTAACCGCTGCCAGCCCAGCGCGCTTGGCTTCGCCTGGTACACGCTGGGCGATAGATACATAGGCTATCATGTCGTGTCGCCCTGAGAAGGGCAGATAAACGTCCTTCACCGTGGGCACTACGGCTTTAACCGCATCGTAGACACGACTGGTGAAGCCGAGTACACCAGAAATGCAGTGCTCACGCTGTGCCGGAGCCAGGTCATGGTAGATGGCGTCGTGGCGCATGGTCATGCATTTAACATCCATGACGTAGCACTTACCGGGGACACCGTAATAGCCGGGCCATTCTGAGAAAGGACCATCGGTAGTCATGTTTTTGGGGTCAATCACTCCCTCCAGCACTATTTCGGCGTAAGCCGGAACAAAGAGGTCTGCGGTCTCGGTTGGTGTTACCTCTATTGGCTCTCCCAGTAAGCCGCCCATGACGGTGAATTCGTTGTTATCCATTGGTCCTGCGGAGAGTGCGCCTAAGACTGCCGCTGGATGATGCCCGATGAAAATGGCTATCTGCATGGGCTTGCCCAACTCGGCATAGCGTCTGGCATGATAAGCACCATGATTGGCGGGGGCTGTCCATACGCCCAGTTTGTCCTTCCCCTTAAGCTCATGGCGGTAGACGCCGACATTGATAACACCGGTATTTGGATTTCTGCAAACGGTGTTACCGATGGTGACGTATTTTGTGGAGTTCAGTTCGTTATGGTGGTTGATGGGCAAGAGACCAAGGTCTACGTCCTTGCCGCGCAGAATTACTTCTTTTACTGGCGCTTTACTGGCTGGTACGGTCTTTTCCGGGATGGGCTTCTCCATTCTCCTTCTAAATTCGTGAAAGATGTCTTCCTTGTTGGCTTTGGGTTTCATGTCCAGTGCCATGCCCATCAGGTCATAGCTACCAAAGAAGTTGGAAACCAAGGGGATTTCGCTCCCCTCAATCTTGTGACAGTAAATCACTGGGAAGCTTCCTGATTTATCCAGCTTTAGTTGAAGGACATCCTTCTCAAATTTGGGTTTGAGCGGTTTCTTGACCTCTACGTAATACTCTTTGCCTGCCGCTTTCACCGTTTGCAGAAAGTATCTCAGGTCTTTGCTCATATAATCCTCCTTCATTCGGTATTTGCTGCAAGCGGAAGAACTATTTTACAGAATGAGTGTACCTGGGATGACAACATTTCTATGTTGCATAGAGCAATACCGCTAATTTAACCTATTGCCAGGTGCACTGTCAAACCAAATATTTTTAGGCAAGTATCGTCATTCGGGAATTCTCTGTCAAGGTCTTTAACTGTATATTTGTTCATCTCCTTATCCCTTTATAGCATGTATAATACCATACTAAATACATGTATACATGTTGTCAAGGGATAATTACCTTGTCAATTACCTCAAGCGCACTGAGAGAACGGACGTCTATGACGACCACACCAATTTCAACCCCTTCGCCCAGTTCTGGGCTTTCCGCATGCGCTCGCCGGAGTACTCCGAGCAGGGCAAGTAGACTATACCTGACCCGGACAAGCCGGAACTAAAAGAAAAGGACGCGATAGGCACGGAGGCCTGTAGTACCGACGGTAGGACAG
>JAUYDO010000168.1 GCA_030691835.1 Dehalococcoidia bacterium
GTCATAGGGCGGCACGTAGCTCTCAAGCATCCTCGATGAGCAAGTTGTGCGCACGCCTTTGGTGCAGATATTGTCCTTGATTATGCCGGGGATGCCGGTGAGCGCGGTCATCTCGCCACTTGCGATTACGGCGTCGGCGCACTGCGCCTGTTTCAGCGCCAGCTCCTCTGTGACGGTGACCAGGGCGTGGACTTTCGGCTCCATCTTGTTGATGCGCTCCAGGACTGACTTGGTCAATTCTACCGAAGACACCTGCCTGGTCTTGAGCAGGTGGTGTGCCTCATGTATGGTCAACCAGTTATAGTCTGACAAGTTTATCCTCTCAAAATCTCAGCTAGTCTTCCAGCACAGCCTTTATCTTGAGGAAGTTCTCCACCCTCTGCGGCGCGTTAGCCAGCACTTCTTCCTGGGACAGGGAGGGAGCGACTTCATCTTCCCTCATGACGCTTTGCAGAGCTACGGACTGTGCTGTGGGCGGTACGCTGGTGGTATCAATTTCCTGCAGGACCTGGAAGTTATTCAGGATGTTGGATAGCTGTTCTCTGAATTTGTCTACATCGGCTTCGGTGACGCCGACACGGGCAAGGAGTGCGATATGCAGTACTTCTTCACGGCTGAGCTTCATGTTTTTACCTCACCAATTTCATGTGCAATTATAGCACTCAGATTTGGCTATCTGCAAACAGTCCGCATACGGCAGTCTTGACAACGGCTGATATGTTTGATTCAATTACTTGAACGGAGGACGGACTATGAAAAAGATTGCTGTTGAGGAACACTTCACTACAGAGGAGCACCTGGACTATTTGCGCTCATTATTGGAAAAGAGGTATCCGGTACCGGAGGTTTTGCAGGAGGAAAAGTATATTGACCGCGAGCTACCGTTTCTTTCACCTGCAATCCCCGGCAATACCATACTTACAGGAAGGCTCCTTGACGTAGGAGCGGATAGACTGAAATATATGACTGAAGCCGGTATAGACATTCAGGTGCTCACCCTGGTCTCTCCGGGCGTACAGGTGTTTGATGCCGCTACCGGCACTGCACTGGCGAAGAAGTTCAACAACAAGCTGGCTGAGATAGTGAGGGAACAGCCGCAGAGATATGCCGGGCTGGCTACCGTAGCGCCCCAGAGCCCGAACGAGGCGGCTGATGAGCTGGAGAGGTCTGTGCGGGAGCTGGGGTTAAAGGGCGCGGTTATAAACTCGCATGTCAAGGGCGAATATCTCGACGATAGAAAATACTGGGTTATTTTCGAGCGGGCAGAAAAGCTGAATGTGCCGATATATATTCACCCGAGGTCGCCCTCCCCGGATATGATGAAACCGTATCTATCATATCCGCTACTGGATTCCTCCATGCTGGGGTTTGGTGCTGAGGTGTCTTTACACGCTATGCGCCTGATTTGCAGCGGTGTATTTGATGAGCATCCCGGGCTGAATATCGTACTGGGTCACCTGGGCGAGGCATTGCCGTTCTGGCTCTGGAGACTGGACGACATGTGGCGGAGAGGTCCGCTCAGCAAACAGCGCAAGAAGAAGCCAAGCCAGTACATTAAAGACAATTTCTTTATTACTACCAGCGGTATGTTTTCGCAACCCGCGCTGTTGTGCTCCTATTTAGCACTGGGTGCCGACAGGATATTGTTCGCCGTAGACCATCCGATGGAATCAATGGGCAAGGCAGTGCAGTTCATGGAAGCGGCCCCGATATGTGACAGCGAAAAAGAGAAGATATATCACCTGAATGCGGAGAAGCTTCTCGCGCTGTAACGCTGTTCATCCTTTACCCATCCGGCAACAGCCTCACATGAGCTTCGCGCGAAACGACCAAAATCCCCCTGTTAATCCCCCTTTGGCGAAGGGGGAAGCGGTATGTCGTACCTGCTATAATGTTATTGTATGAGTACCAGGCTCAGGCTGATACTGGCTGTTATCACCAGCCTGCTCGATGAGGCGATAATCATAGCCGTCATCCTGTGGGTATTGCCCATGTTCGGTATCAGACTGCCTCTGGTGTGGCTGATTGTCATTATCATCGGTTTCGTCATATTCGCCGTGACCACATTTATACTGGGCACGCGTGCCCTGAGCATGAAACCGGTTACAGGTTTTACCAGCATGATAGGTAGCACCGGTAAAGCGTGCAGTACACTTGACCCGGAGGGCTTTGTCAAAATCAAGGGTGAGCTGTGGCACTCCAGGGCTGAGAGCGGTGAGATAGATGAAGGCTCTGACGTAGTAGTTGTAGGGCAGAAAAGGCTCAAGCTCATCGTGCGCCGGGGCACTGCGGGAGCGCCTGATGCTACATGTTGACGGCGCGCAGAAGTCCGGAAGCGGCACCATTGTCCGTTTCGCCGTCGGGCTGGCGGCTCTCCTCGGTGAGGAGCTGTCACTTACCAATATACGTGCTAAGAGGCAAAATCCAGGACTGAGAACCCAGCACCTGAAGGCGGTGCAGGCGCTGGCGGAGATATGCCAGGGGAGCCTCAGCGGCGCCGCGGTAGGCTCCATGTCGCTGAGGTTCAAGCCCGGAAGCGAAGTACACGGTGGAACCTACGAGTGGGACATCGGTACCGCCGGCTCGACCACTTTACTTGCCATGACACTTCTGCCGGTAGCCATCTTCGCTAAGAACACTATGCGGCTCAAGATATCCGGCGGGCTTTTCCAGGACTTTGCTCCCTCCGCTTATCACATGCAATACGTGCTGTTTCCCGTACTTAACAGGATGGATGTCGACGTCAGCCTGAATATCATCCGGCCAGGCTACGTGCCCCGGGGCGGCGGAATTATTGAAATCGTGGTAGAACCGGTAAAAGGGAAGCTGAAACCCATCAGCCTGCCGCAGCAGGGAAAGGCAGTTAAAGTCGAAGGTATAGCCCTTTCCTCGCATCTCCGGGAGAGAAAGGTAAGCGAGCGGATAGCTGATACCGCCAGCCGTATACTGCGCGCCAGCGGCTATGAAACAGGGATACAGGTGGTTTATGATGAGCAGGCGCTTCAGAGAGGCGCGGCTCTGGCTCTATACGGTAAGACAAACACAGGCTGTATTATCGGTGCCGACCGCGCCGGAGAGCCGAGGCGGACTTCCGAGGAAATCGGGAGATACACTGCAACGAGTCTTCTCGAGGACCTGGCGACTGGTGCTACGGTCGACCGCCATCTTCCCGACCAGCTTATTTTCTACGCCGCGCTGGCTGATGGAGTGAGCCGGTACCGTATTCCCGGGATAACCGACCACGTGGAAGCGAACCTGTGGCTCGTGGACACTATGCTCGGCGCAAAGTCGGAGGTCAAGGATAACCTGGTGACTATCCATGGAGCAGATTACCTTCCGCCGTGGCAGCGCTAAGCCGCTTGTGCCGGGCGACGTTTAGGATATACGAAGAATACTACCAGCAAAATCACACCCACTACCACCAGGGCGATACTGTACGTCAGCAGTGGTG